>WTCN01000245.1 GCA_013138555.1 Methyloprofundus sp.
TTGCAGCTTTTCTGTATCAGGGCTGGCAAGCAGAGAGTGTGTTAATTATCGGCTTATTAGGCTTTGGAGCCATATTCGCCATTAATTCGGCGGTGCATTCTTATTTAATTGTCGCTTATGCCAAGGAAGAAGGTGTGTCACTGGATATTGGCTTTTATTATATGGCGAATGCGCTAGGTCGTCTGGTAGGGACGCTATTGTCAGGCTGGGTTTACCAGGAGTCTGGATTGGTCGCCTGCCTTTTGCTGTCCGCTGTTTTTATTATCGTGACCAGTCTGATTTCCATTGCGTTGCCGAGGCATTAAATGCTGGCTGAGTAGAGACGCTTTATTATTCACGGCACTCCAATATATTGCTTATTTTTTCAATGACGGATTGAAAATCTTTTAACCCTGCTCTTGCTTCCTTGGTTTCTCCTTGCTGATATTGATTGAATAAATCATCAGCAATGTTATGCATAGAGTGATGCGCTTCATCCAGGTCCTTTAGCCAGCTTTCTGCAAAGAGATGTTCTTGTTTTGCGCGCTGGATCCAGACTCCACAATGACACTTTCTTCTTTTAGAAATTGGCCAATGCTCAATGGTATCAGCTGAGGATTGTATGTTATGCACAAAAACCTTCTGCCAATGAGTTAAAGTGAGCTTAAGTAACTCTACTTTGTTTTCTTTTAGTGTACGGACTTTATTTGCACAGCTTATCCATTGCTGATTTAAGCTGTAGTTATTTAACCAGTCAGGAATATCACTTGCAGGCATAGGGCTTGCAATACCATATCCTTGTGCTTTATGACAGCCCATTATAAGTAACATTAAACCATGCTCTGATGTTTCAACACCTTCGGCAATAACTTTACGGTTAAAAGAGTTAGCTAGCCCAATGACACCGTCGATAATGGCATAGTCATCCGGGTCATCCAGTATATTTCTGACAAAGGATTGGTCTATTTTAATCGTTTGCGCTGCCAGGTTTCTTAGATGGGTTAGTGAAGAATATCCTGTACCAAAATCATCCAATGCTATGCCGACACCAAGGGTATTGATGCATATTTTGATAATACTGTTAATAGTTTGAAGGTCACCGAGTGCGCTACTTTCCAGTAGTTCCAGTTGTAAACACTTAGAGTCTATTTTGGGGTGTAAAGCGAGTGCTGTTTCAAGATCAGTCACAAATGAGGGAGATTGTAGGTGATGGAAAGAAATATTAACACTGACTTCAAGTTCAATACCTTGCGCTTGCCAATCACCCATTTGTACCAGTGCTTCATTAATAACCCAGTTACCAATCTTTATTTCTAATTCCGTTTCTTCAATAATCGATAAAAAATCAAGAGGCGCTATTAAACCTTTTTTTGGGTGTATCCATCGAATTAAAGCTTCTGCACCAAATACAGCCCCGGTTTGCATATTGACTTTGGGTTGATAATTTAAACAAAACTGATTGCCTAGTAGAGCTTGTTGAATTTCCTTGAGCTGAATGGATTGTTGAATGGTTTGCTGGTCTTGTTCTGCGTTAAATAAATGGAAGTGATTACGACCTGTGAGCTTAGCCTGATACATAGCCTGGTCAGCATGCCTCATTAATGCATCAAATTCAACATTATCCAGAGGGAATAAGGTGACACCGACAGAGGCACCTACGCAAATTGATTGCTGGTCTATCATGTAAGGCAGGGCAAGAGACTCTATGAATCTTTTTAACATTTGCTCACACTGAGTTAATGATTCAATATCGCCTAGCAGAAGTACAAACTCATCTCCACCTTGGCGCGAAACAGTATCTTCGTCTCTGATATTCGCTTTAATTCGTTCCGCCACCTGAATAAGTAATTTATCGCCTGTTTCATGACCATAGCGATCATTGACCAGTTTGAAGTCATCTAAGTCAAGAAAGCAGACAGCAAGCAGGTTATTTTGTCGTTTTCTGTGGGCGAGAGCATGGGTAAAACGATCTGCTAAAAGTACTCTATTGGGTAATTTGGTCAGCATGTCATAATGTGCTATCTGCTCAAGTGTTTCCTGTTGTTTCTTGCTGTGAGTAATATCTGAAAATATCTCTACATAATGTAAAGCCTTGCCATCTTCATCGAGTATTGATGAGATTGATAGCAGTGCTGCGTATAGTACTCCCTCTTTAGTACGATTCCATACCTCGCCTTGCCAGTGATTTTGTTTATTAATTGTTTGCCACATGTGTTTATAAAACTCAGGGCTTTGCTTGCCAGAACTAAAAATTCGAGGGTTTTGACCTATGGCCTCTGCACGATGGTAACCCGACATATTACAAAATGCAGGATTGACATCAACAATAATCCCTTCAGCATCTGTAATAATAATACCTTCGCGTGTTTCACTGAAAACTTTTGCAGAGAGCTGAAGTTTCTCTTCTGCCATTTTTCGTACAGTAATATCCTGTACAGTGCCTTTTAACTTTAAGGGGATGCCATTTGTGTCAAACTCGGCTTTCCCAACAGAGTTCATCCAGCGGATTTTTCCTTGTGTATCCACGATTCTGTAATCGACATCACATGCTTTGTTCTCATAGAGATGTTGATTAATTATTTTAATAACATGCTCTCGGTCATCTGGGTATATTGTTGCCAAAAAGTCTTTCCATTTGGGTTCGGCAATGTCGGGGAAGCCTAGTTCTTTAGTGACGGCTTCTGACCAGATTTCCTGATGGGTCATAAAGTCGGCCTCCCATGTTCCAATTTTTCCGCAAAGCTGACTTAGACGAAGATGTTGTTCGCTGTCTCTCAGTGCTTTGTTGCTGATCGCATTTGCACTGTCAATTTTAAATCCTAGATAATGAGCGACAAAAGAGGCGACAACGCTGGTAACAAAAATGATAACGATTGTGAGTGTAGCCCATATAAAGGCAGGATTAATCTGTAAATGTTGTGACAAGTAAAGGACTGATGAGCCCCCAACCAGAGTAGATATGATTGCAAGAGGAAGAATGAGGCGAAATAGGTGACTATGGGTAGACGTGCCTGTTATAAGATTGATTGGGAAAGCATTGCTTTCTGATGTCAAAATAGAATGGGAAAGAAATAGAAAGCCCAGTGTCGTTGTTGGGGGCATAGGAATGCCTGATCCTGACCCGTATAGCAAAGGTGTTTTATAAAGATAGGCCAGGCAAAATACAAAGCTAATTAATAGGACGAGAGTATTTGAAATACCGCTAATATAGTTTATCGGTGAGTTAAATTTTGTCGTTTTAGGATGCAGAATAAGTAAAAAGATAGCCATTCCGGCAAGAAAAAATGTCGCTCCTGTGACGGGAGACATTCGCGCGACGGGTGAATCATTGAGGCTAGCTAAAGTTGCTATAAGCCTATCCTCAAGTGAAAGATCCTGTGTCATAAAGTATTCTATGACTTCAAGTAGTCCAAAAAGAGAGACTAAAAAAGTAATGATCAAAAGGATCAGTAGGCTTATTCTGCTGAGTTGTTTAAAATTTAAAACCAGTTGAATAATACCAAGACTAAGAAAACTTATGGCTGTACTTAAGGCCATCGGGGGGGCGTTTTCCCTGCTACTATCTAACAGCTCTAAGCAAAGCAATTCGACAATAGCAATTGCTATTACACAGAACCCGCTAAGAAAGGGCTTGAGCTTTAGTCTTTTATTCATAATTTCCAACTAGATTACAGGTTGGGTTAATGAGTGTCTGTTAATTATAATTGATATTACAATATTTCAGTATGTTCAATTTTTTTCATGCAGTGAGTTGAAATTTGACTTATCAGTCTTTGTTAAAACGCGGAAATTTAAATCACCTGAATTCAAGTCATTTGCTTGCCATCCTATATTTATAGGAATAGCTAACATAATAGCATTAACAGACTATAATTTGTTTAGTACAAAAATCCCGTAAGTTCGTGTACTAGTATAAGCAGAGGGGCTCCTGTTGGAGGATGAAAGAGGAAAATAATGAACACTGAGACCTTTATTTGTGATTTATGCTGACCAGTAATAATATTTTTGCAAGCAAACATTGTATTTTTATGAGGAAATTACTTTTCCCATTAAGTATCACGATATTCAGCCTGAGTGTCGCTTATGCTGAAACAGATCCTAGCATGGATAGCTTATTAAAAGTGCCTTTTGATGAGCTGGTTGATATGGAAATTATTTCTGCGACCAAAATAGCCACTAAACTTAGCGCCACGCCTAGTACTGTCACCACTTATGACTATAAAGAAATAAAAGCTTTAGGTGCAAGAACTCTCAGTGATATTCTGGTATTAGTGCCCGGTATTCATATACAGGTTAAAGGCAATAACCGGCAAAAATTATGGGTGCGAGGTGTACAATCTGAGTTCAATAATAAAGTGGCCATGTATATTGACAATATTCCGGTACGCAATGCCTTTAATGAATTTCCAATTGATGAAGAACTGCCGATAGAAAGTATCAAAAAAATAGAAATTATTCGCGGGCCTGGTTCTGCTCTCTATGGTGCTAATGCCTTTGCTGCAGTCATTAATATATTTACTTTTCAGGCAGGGGAACGCGAGGAAAACTTAGTAAAATTTGGCATAGGGGAGGCGGATACTATACTGGGGTATTTTTCTGCCGGAACTAATCTGAGTGATATCGCAGATGTTGTACTGGAAGGGAAATGGCTAACAACAGAGGGCCGTCAACCCAATTATGATCGTAAAGGGATTGAAAATTCTCGTTCTGGCGAACAACAACTCGGTCATATACGTTTTAAATTATCTGCATTGGATAAGGATCTATTATTTAGTGCCAGTTATAATAATTTTGAAAACACGCGTGTCGATAAATCCGAACCGATTGAAAATGATAGAGAATATGAAAGCCTGCGATTTTCTTTGGCTTATGCCCATCAGTTTAATCACTGGGGAATTGACTTTAATACCTATTACACGCAAAGCACACGCCTGGAAACTGAAACTAGGTTCCCTCAGTTAGGCAATATCATTCAAACCAGAGAGTCACAGTTTATTGATAGAACTGAACTGACAGGTGCTTATGCTACCATTAACTATCAGGCTTTTGAGTCTAATCAGCTTGTGCTAGGTGTTGATGTTAAATGGGAACATTTAATGGAGAGCAAATTTTCCAACTCTCTCAGCGATGAAGTATTCAGTTTTGTGAAACCTACCTATCAAAATTTAAGTTTATTAGATACAGGGTTTTTCCTGCAAGATAGCCAGTATTTCTTCGATAAAAAAACGCAACTTACGCTGGGGATTCGTTATGATGTATTGGAGTTATTCGATAACCAGTTCAGCTACCGTATTGGTCTAACGCATGCTTTTACCGATACTATTTCAGCTAAACTACTGTATGGTACAGCATATCGCTCCCCCAGCTTTTTAGAGTTCACCCGTTCGCCAGAAGGGTCTGAATTACCTGATGTAGAAACGATGCAAACCATTGAGGCGCAAATTGG
>WTCN01000308.1 GCA_013138555.1 Methyloprofundus sp.
TTTCTGACTCCTTTTGAGCCTAAACTTTGACCTTAACATCTCTATTTTTAAGAATTTTAGGATCAATTCAGGCAACCAAAATATAAGAATTGAAAAGTACGTGTTTCAATATGGACGGAGTATAACATTGTCGGGTAGGAATTGGGCGGTTTTCTGCTCTCACCTACTGGGTAATATTAACTCATTTTACGACCTATCAGTCGGTTCCAAAGCTCTGATTTTATCTTGACGCGAGGATTTTTTTGTTATGTTTTATTTAATGCGCCAACTTTGCGCTTGCTATTCGGTTTAAACTAACCCCTGCTTCAATAGCTTCTAGTGCTAGATGTCTGTGTACCTCTGGAGGAATACGAACCATAAACTTACCACTATAACTCCGCAAAGATATTGGAGTAGGTATTTCTTCTCCGTTTTCAAGCATATCTTCAAGACACCCTTTTACCGCTAAGTGAATACCTTTTAATGTTTCCTCAGAAGTTTCCGCAAGCCAACTAAGACTTGGGAATTCAGAACACAACCCCACAAACTCTTCATCTTCTTCTGACCAAGTAACTCTATAAGTATATTTTTCAAATTTATGAGCCATTGTTCACCTCCATCTTTTCTATAGCAAGCAGGACTTGCTTTACTTGGTAGGGTTTAGATTTTCCTTTACTATTTTGAATATTAATTCGTGGATCTCCTAACCAAGGTGTTTTATAAATACAGTGGCTACTTCCACTTTGACGAGCCTTACCGAAATAAAACTCACAAACTTTTTGAAGCTCACTAAAACGAATTCCCTTGGGATTCGCTTTCATTTCTTCTACTATTTTTGATATGCCACTCATCATGAAACAATATCATTATTGATACTATTTATCAAATAGATATTTTTCAGAAACATAACATTGCCAATAAATAGAAAAAAATCCACCTACCACCCTTATTACAATGCAATATTTTCCACGTATCATCATATTAAAAGGGATAAAGTGGAAAATATTTCTTGCAACACGGGACAAACAACACGCAGCCTCATTCCACGACGCAGAGCGTCGATTGATGCATTCCCACGTGGAACGTGGGAACGATAAATAACGGGACTAAAGCCCCACTTACAGATTGCATAAACTATTTTTCAGCGCTTTCAGCCTCAATCACCCTTACAAATCCAGGAGGGCCAATTTCCCAGGGATAACCTTGATAAGCCATATCATAACCTCGTTGATATAACTTACTCATATAAACCGGATCAAATCCTTCGCTAGGTTTATCGGTAAAATCCGTAGGAATATAAGCTAGGTTAAAATCATTACCATCTCTTTTACACAGTGCATAAATCTGATACAGATCCCCCGTACCACTCGCTCTTAGTAATGCATCAATTGAGCGTGAGGCAATCGGTAAAACGCTACGATTAACACCATTATAATCAGGCTCTATAAATGCATTTCTAATAACAAAAACTTGAGGTCTTCCTTTTACTTTTAACCTTTTAGTGAGTTTTTTCCAGTTGACAGCAGCAGGATAAACAAACACCTGAGCCCCCACACTCCCATCCACATGCATTTCATCATATTGCTTGCCGTCTACTTCCACAGGGATCATAACAGGTGGAAAAGCAACAGGGATTGCGGCAGAGGCACGCATAATATCATGAATGAGAGAGACCTTTTCAGGGTAATCACTCACTGCAATGGCACCAATATTCCAGATAACGGAACGCGCAGCATCCAAATTAACCGTACCAAGAAATAAACGCCGGCCCTTTTTATGCTCTATTGCGATCGCTTTAATCACTTCGGGTGTCATATAGTGACGAATTAATTGCTTTAGCGGTTTAGTATCGGCAAGGGAATCTCCGAATAATGCAGCAATCAAATTACGCTCTAGCGCAACATCCTTAGTCCATGTCGTGGTATAAATTGTCTTGAGTTTAGCATCATAGTCAGCGCCAAGAAATGCAAAGGGAGCGGTGAGTGCACCTGTACTAACACCAGTGACCATGGTGAATTCAGGCCGTGTCCCACTTGCAGTCCAACCCGCTAATAACCCCGCCCCAAATGCACCATTCGCGCCTCCTCCCGAAATAGCCAGATAATTATGCGGTACATTATACGTTGCAGAAGAGCGTTTTTTTAACTCGGCATCGCTGAATGAATTAAGTCGCTGGATACTAAAACGTGGCCATTCATCAGCCCAGAATCTGGCCGCTGGAATCCCTGGGATAGACACTTTAGAGATTAATTCGACTGGTAAGGGGGAGCGATCTGGTGTAGTAGAACAGCCTGTTAAAATGGCAATACAAATTAATATAGCGTTAAATGATTTATTCATAATTAAGTTCTATTTTGGTTTGAGTGATCAAATGATTATGCATCATTAGGGCCAGTAAAATTAATATTCTGCTTATTTTAAGATACCTACCAGGCATTATTTATAAAGTAAGCATACGCTTCAGCGGATCCTGTCGGTAATAGATCTGGAGCAACTGATAAATATCAGCAAAATGGGTATTCAAAATTTCTGGGGCACAAAAAAAATACTCACTGAGTACTGCAAAAAACTCTGCCGGGCTGGTAGCGGCATAAGGGTTAATACAAACACGATGATGCTGTTCAAGACGTTGATTGAGTAACTGATAAGCGGAACTAAAAGCGCTCGCCCATTGCGTTGACTGCATGCTCACATGTAATGGCGGCATACCATTAGCGACACCATTCAACATATCCAGTTTATGGGCAATCTCATGCACAATTACATTATGGCCTTCTTGCCAGCGGTGCATGTCCAGCTCAATATCCTGCCAGGATAAAATAACGGGCCCTCTTAACCATGATTCCCCACTTAACTGGTGTTGCTCATTGTGTACAATGCCAAACTCGTCCCTTTCTTCTCGATGAACCTGAAATGCATCTGTGTAGACAATGACATCACGCCACCCAGTCAATAGCCCTATTCCCAAGCCCAAAATAGGCAGGCATGCCTGAGCAGCGATCATAACACGCATTTCTTCAGTGATATGAAACCCCTGAACAGCATAGATATTTTTGTCATATAAAAATAGAGTACTCAGCTCACGAAAGTGAGCTTTTTCAACCGAACTCATGCCCTGCAATAAGCTTAATTTATTGTAGACAGTTTCCCATAAGTCACGCTTGATTGCATAACGTTGCAAAATGTAAATAACCCGTGCACGTTTAAAAATATTCATTACAAACAATCAATAGTTTTTAGTGTCGCTAATAGATAAGATGCAACGTTGCTGAAATGCGTTTAAAAAACAGTTAATCGCTTAAAGCAAACTATTTTCACCCCTTACCTGATAAAAAGGGTACAAAACTTACTGGTTCCAGGCATTCTATTTCATATCCCGACTCAGTACGAATCACACGCTGTAGTTCTTGAATACCTCGTTCCTTACCTATGGGAATTAGCATAATGCCACCCACTGCCAGTTGTTCCAATAATTTCTCTGGAATTTCAGGCGGTGCAGCAGCAACTAGAATGGCATCAAACGGTGCTTTTTCCTGCCATCCCCAGCCCCCATCACTATGTAGATAGCTGACATTGCGAATATCTAGCCCCCATAACCTATCTTTCGCTTGCTTACTTAAGGGATAAATACGCTCAACGGTATAAACATAATCGACTAATTGCGCCAGCACAGCTGTCTGATAACCACAACCTGTGCCTATTTCCAGTACGTTTTTTAAATGGCGCTGATCAACTAATAATTCCGTCATTTTAGCGACGATATAAGGCTGTGAAATCGTTTGCCCATAACCAATAGGCAAAGCGGTATCTTCATAAGCCCGACTAGCGAAGGCATCATCCATAAATAAATGTCTCGGTACATTACGTATCGCACCAAGAATTTTATGACTCCCTATTCCCTGTTCAATTAAACGATTTATCATCCTTTCTCGCGTACGCCGGGAAGTCATCCCGATTCCTTCGGTATCCTTAAGTCTCATGCAGGTAACCAATCTTTAAGTGTATCAAGTGCATCATAGCGTGTTAAATCCAATTGTAAGGGAGTGACTGAAACATAACCCTGGCTTACCGCGTAAAAATCTGTACCTGGACCTGCATCTTGTTCTGCTCCCGGAGGTCCTACCCAATAAATAGTCTTACCTCTTGGGTCTTGAGTTTCAATAACAGGTTCTGCTTTATGTCGTTGTCCTAAGCGAGTGGATTGAAAACCTTTAAGCTCAGACCAGGGTAGATCAGGCACATTCACATTTAAGAGAATATCTTTTGCCAACGGTTGTTCTAATAAGCGTTGTAAAATGATACCGGCGACTTTAACCGCCGTATCAAAGTGCTGAGGATCACTACTCACCATCGAAATTGCCACTGCAGGCAGACCTAAAAAGCGCCCTTCCGTCGCTGCTGCGACCGTCCCCGAATAGAGTACATCATCCCCTAGATTCGCACCATGGTTAATGCCGGCAAAGACCATATCCGGCTCCGTCTCTAGTAAGCCAGTAATCGCCAGATGCACACAGTCTGTCGGTGTACCATCGACTTTAATAAAGCCATTTGTTGTCTGGTGGGCGCGTAAAGGCATTTCCAGGGTTAGCGAGTTACTGGCCGCACTGCGGTTTTTATCGGGTGCAACCACTGAAATTTCGGCAAACTCTTGCAAGCCTTCAGCTAGCGCGATTAACCCCTGCGCTAAATACCCATCATCATTACTTAATAGAATATGCATTTTTTCATTACAACTATAAAAATGTTAATATTAGCAATTAATTTAACAAAAAACAGCTAGCGTGACCGATAAACCTGAAAAAAAACAAGATAATCAGTTATTTCTTGACAGCATAGGCAAAGTAACTCCGGTAAAATCGGACAAGCGCAGCATTGTGCCTACCCAGAAACCGAAGCCTTACCCCAAGAAACAAACATCACACACTGTAGATAAATTAACGCTTGCGCAAACCGAGTCCGTTAATACCTTACGTGCTGAAGATACTTTAAGCTATACCGCGACAGGACTACAAAAAAACGTCTTGAAGAAAATGCGCCGTGGTCATTATGGCCTAGATGCAGAACTGGATTTACATGGCTTAACCAGTGTTGAGGCCAAGCGTGAACTGATCAAATTTTTGCATTTTTGCGAACTGGATGGCTGCCGATGTGTGCGTATTATTCACGGTAAAGGCTATCGCTCGGAAAACAATCTACCCGTTTTAAAAAATGATCTTAATATCTGGTTAAGACAGCATCAGGAAGTACAGGCCTTTTGCTCTGCCGCCCAAAAAGACGGCGGAGCGGGTGCCGTTCTGGTATTACTACACCTGTCCGGCAAATACACCGATCAAGACGACACCCAGTACTAAACGATACCAGACAAAGGGCATCATGCCGATATTATTCAGTAACCTTAAAAACCAGGTAATACTGAGATAGGCGACGATAGCGGAAATAGCTGCCCCGATCAACATAAAATTCCAGCTAACAGCTATTTCAGATTGATACAGCTCCAGTGCCTTTAAGGAGCCTGCCAAGGCAATAACCGGAATAGATAATAAGAAAGAAAATTTAGCGGCATACTCGCGTTTCAAGCCCAGCAATAAGCCTGCGGTAATGGTAATACCTGAGCGCGATGTGCCTGGAATTAAGGCAATTGCCTGAAATAACCCAACCATCAGCGCATCTAATAAGGTCACAGTCTCACGTTGCTCTTTTGCGCGTTTTTCTGCCCACCATAATAATAATGCAAAGACGATTGTGGCACCCGCAATCACCAAAGGTGAGCGCAGTGCTTCTTGCATATCATCCGATAAACTAATCCCGACCAGTCCCACAGGGATTGTCCCTAAACCAACATACCATGCCAACTTAGCATCATCATTTAAGCCTTTCCCTACTAAAGACCCCAGCCAGGAGGATATAATTGTTGCTAACTCTTTACGATAATAAACAACCACCGCTGTTAATGTACCCACATGAACCGCCACATCAAATGCCAGTCCCTGGTCTTCCCAACCTACTATTACCGGCAATAAAATCAAATGAGCCGAACTTGAAATCGGTAAAAACTCCGTCAGTCCCTGCAAAACAGCCAAAGCAATTGCTTGTAAAATATCCATTAATAATCCAATTATAAAAAACAGTGATAAAATAAACGGCTATTTTACCTTGATTAACCTTCGCTTATTAAGCTTATGAATAAAAAACTTTTCTCATTAAGTGCGCTGGCACTCAGCTCTGTTTTAGCAACAGGGTGCTCGACAATCTTCGATAAACAGTCTGCTGATATAGAAACAGTCCCCATGAATAATTATCCAACCCGTGATCGTGTTGAATATGTCTTTAACTGTATTGCCAAACATGGTGGCAATCTGCTTGACTATGTCCCCCGATATAACTGCGGCTGTAAAATTGATAAGATTGCGGAGCAGTTAACGTTTGAAGAATACGAAGCCGCAACAACCTTTACTATGCTACGCAGTACACCTGGAGAAAAAGGCGCAGTGTTTCGTGACCCAAAGCAATCTAAAAGTTTACGTACACGATTGAAAGAAGCTGAGGCATATGCCGAAGAAAGCTGCTTTGTAAAATAACACCTTGTCACTTCTCATTATCTGGGAGACAGATAATATTTTCCTGCTCGTCATTCCTGCCTATTTCTAGCAGGAGTGATGACAGCTTATTTTTTACTTTAAAAAGTCGCCTAAACCACTGCTAACCAGCATATCAAATTGGCGCATCGCTATTGCCTCATCGCACTGCGTCCATCGATTAATAATATTCCAGCGTAAAACATAAATCAGCACCGCCTCAAAATCAAAATAATGGCTATACCCTATGCTTTCGTAGTGTTCCCAACTTAGGTTTAATAATAATTTTTCTAATTCAACGCTTTGTTCTGTCTCAAATAAAGTATTCGCCTCTTTTATCCAGGCAAAACGATGGCTTAAAGAAAAGTCATCCATTTGCCAGTTTCTGCGGATAAAAGGAACCACTTCCCCATAACCCCAGCGTTCATTTTTTGCCGGTACTTCCCTACCTAATTTACGCCGCCGTATCGCACTAATAATCGTGCGTAATTCCATACGCCATATAATGACTTTTTTGGATAAAGGGTTAGTAACAGACTGCACAACACGCTCTGCCTCCACTGCAATTTCTGCATCACTATTTCCGTCACGCATTTTTGCCCAGTGCAAAATACTTTCTATTTCCAGCAATTGCTGCTTATCCTGTTCATTTAATAAGCTTAAACGACGCTCAAGGTGCAGGCGGGAAACAGGTTTATTTTTCTGATCCCACAAGGACATTGGGTGGGGTGGCAAACTTGCCATTAACATCGCATAATCCGTCTGTTGCTGTATCACCTTACTATGCCTTGTAACAGGGTACGAAAACGCGGCTGCAAGTGCTCTAATAACAGTGCTGAGAGCGTTTCATCGGTAAAATCAACCACCATATCATCATCTTTTAACCTGACCGATAAGCCACCACTAACATCATCCGACACCTTTATGGAAACACCTTTACGCAACATATCAGCAGCTATTGCTGCGGTAAAATGCGTTAAAGTACCCGCTTTTAATTCTTCCGGGTTATTTTTTAGCTCATCTACGCCAACTGGATTATTGGGTAAAAATAGACTAATATTTTCTTTGATATCCAGATCCAGTTCCTCGCGTACTTTTCCGGCTAATTGCAGAATAAGCCGTTCCAGAAAAATCTCCTGATCCATTTTTTGCCCGACAACACGCTGTACTTCGCTACTAAAACTACCCAATAAAGTGTCGCGCAATTTTAGCAGAGCATCTCGGCTGGCTAGTTTTAATGCATCTTCTCCCGAGGCACGCAGTGCATCACTTTGCTTTCTTGCTTTATCCAGTAACAATTTTGCTTCTAACTCTGCTTCTTCAATAATCCACTCGGCACGCTTTTGCGCATCAAGGACGATTTTTTCTGCCCGTTCCTGCCCTGCCTCGACACCTTGATCACGCAGTCGCTGAATTAAGTTTTCCACCCCCGATGAGGTGGCTTTTGAATGTTGTTCATGCATATTTGTTTATCCTTAGGAATCAGAATTAAATAAAACCCGATAGTTGTGTAGCCCGTATGGAGCTTGCGGAATACGGGGAAGTGAGTGCACTGCTCCCCCTGTATTCCGCAAGCTTCATACAGGCTACATAAGAGCATGGACTTTCGCAGTCTCTAAAGCCCCTCCTACACTATTATCAAACCTGCGGAATCCCAGCACTAATCACTAACGCAAAAATAAAAGCAAATACCGCAAAGCCTTCAACAATCGCCGCAGGCGCAACCGATAAACCAAAAATCTCTGGCTTGGCTTTCGAGGCATGTATCGCAGAGGCACAACATTGTCCCTGATAAATGGCACTAAACATTAACGCCAGGCCCGCTAGAACACCAATGGCAAATAAGCCAGGTGCCGCTTCTGCCGTCACGGGTCTATTTAAAGTAAACATCACCACAATGCCGTAAATAACCTGTGAGGATGGCATCGCAGAAACCCCGACATAACGCCCATAACCACTGTCCGTATCCAACATTGCACCAATTGCAGC
>WTCN01000142.1 GCA_013138555.1 Methyloprofundus sp.
CTGCTGGAAAGGTAGAATCGCCCCAGCATATTTCCCCAATTTATTAACACTCGGGGGAGTCGTGTTACATCCTTGTACTGTTAGCGTCATGGCAACGGAGATTGCGATACTCCAGGTCTTATTACTGTGTGTTTTAAACATTCCTGTTCTCCAAATAATGTGCGGTGAAATATTGGCTCATTCCTACGCGCTACGTTGCAATATATTAACCGGCATTCTATGTCACGGAACGCAGAACGTTCCCGTATGTATTCCCACTCGGAGCATCACTGCCATTAAGTTAAGCTTCAAAAGTAGGATGGGCAAAGCGATAGGGTGCCCATCAACCGCAATACGCTTGCGATGGGCACCCTATCGCTTTGCCCATCCTACATATATTCCTTAACTTAATGGCAATGACGCGGAGCGTGGGAACGAGAATAAATGAGAATAACCATCACTGACTACCCTGCATGCTCCAGTCCCATCTGGTCGATACCATGACGGATATGAGCCTGTTCAGCATTTTCCACAGGTGGAGTAACACTCTTCTGCTCTTGATAAATATGCAGATCCTGCTGTGGATAAGGTATTGATAGTCCTTCTGCATCGAAACGTACCTTGACATTGCGGGTAATATCCCAGTACACCGTCCAGTAGTCAGCCGTTCTAACCCACGGGCGACAAATAAAGTTAACCGAAGAATCAGCCAGTTCATGTAACTGTATAACGGCCTCAGGAATTTCCATGGTTAGCGGGTGTGCACTGACAATGTCTTCCAATACCTGCATCGCATGATCAATATCATCGCCATAGCCGATACCAAACATCATATCGACACGTCGCTCTTTACTAGCGGAGGCGTTGGTGATGGTATTACCCCATATTTCGTTATTTGGCACGATCATACGCTTGTTATCGAAGGTGGTGATCGTTGTAGAAACTAGATTGAGGGAACTCACCTTGCCGTTGATCCCTGCCACTTCTACCGCATCGTTGACGTCAAAGGGGCGATAAATCATAATCATAATACCGCTGGCAAAATTGCTCAGCGTGCTCTGTAGAGCAAAGGCCACCACGAAACCAGCCGCACCAATAACGGCAAGTAATGGGCCTATATCAACTTCCAGCGCGGAGAGACCCAATATGATTCCTATGGTCATCACTATTCGAGAAGTCATGCTTACCAGGAAGTCAGTGAGCAGCTTCGATTGGTTGCTAGCCAATGCAAGCGCCCTGCGGGCCATCCCACTCAGAATACGGGCTAAGATCCAGGAGACAAGGATAATAAAAGAGAAGATTCCAATATTGATTGCCCAGCGTTTACCTCCCTCTTTGGAAATAAGCCAACCTTTAATACTGGAAAATGAACTCTCTGCATCAGTAGTATCCAGTTTAATACCACCAACAGCATCGGTATAACGGCGATAAGCGAGTACTGTCTCTGCCTCCTTACCATTTTCATCTAAACCCATCTTTTGGTTAATCCGTTCCAGAACAATATTGAGTCGATCAATCTCGGCAGTTCGTATGGCACGCAAATTAGTCAGTTCATCCATAGCAGAATCTTTCCCTGTATCTGCTTGCATCGCACTAGTACCAGCTTGCCCATTCTCAGCTTCTTCCTGCTTTTGGCTCAAGGACTTAATACGCAACTTAGCGTCTGCTACCTTATGTGCCGAAGCTTTAATCAGTTTAAGCCAACCATCCGCCTCAGATTTTAACTCTTCCACAGTTAAGGGTGCCATCATGATGTCAAGCACATCAAGTGAAATTTGTGGGTCTGTACTGGCCAATAGGGCTTGCCTCTCACCCGTTTCTTTAGCGAAAATGGGAATTGAATTAATCGCTAATAACATTGATAGCATCAAAATAAGAGGTTTAACAAAAGAAAACACTATATAAAACTCCTAAAAGTTGAAAACCGGATAATATTCCTACAGAAAATACTGATGGCATCTATTCCGGAAAGATTAAAAATACTTATAAATTTTGGCCTCCAACTTAAGACAGGGCAATTGTTAACTGCCCTATGGAATGCGGATTTAATAATACCCGAAAGTCTGAGCTCTAATTCTATCAATGTAGCCTGTATGAAGCTTGCGGAATACAGGAAGAGCAACGCATCCACTTTCCCGTATTACGCAAGCTTCATACGGGCTACAAACTAATCCTGAATATCATTCACCTCATCAACATCAACCTGACCACTCAAGCGCCTGCGGATATGTGACCATGACATACCAATTGCCAATAAAGCAGAAAGACTGACCAATGCTGTCCAGGTAATAGCGGTAGATGTCTCAACTTCAAAAAGACCATAGCTAGTCATCAGCCATACAAAGGTTCCAATAAATGCAGAGGCCAGTATTAAGCCAAAAGCTCCCAAAGCCTTCAAAGTCGATGTTAATAAGACTGCCCAGCCTATCAGTATAACCACTCCCGAAAATGCCTGCTCAGCTCCAAACCCTGCCCCTGTACTAGCCAGCGAATTTTGCACCCAATGAAAATACGAATAACCACTCGGATTATAGGTTAATAAGACAATAGCTGCCGCCGCCACGAAACGAAGTCCAAAGCTAACAAAATTAAATTTATTCATATTTACATAATCTGTAGAGTTATTAATTAAGAGTGAGGTTGTAATAATACTCGAAAGTAGGGTTTAGGATGGACAGAAAAGCTGTTTTTCATACCCATCCTTTATACCGAAGATAATTGAATGTCTTCTTTTTCGACCTTAGGAGTGCGGATTTAATAATATCCGAAAGTCTCTGTTCTAATGTAGTCTGTATGGAGCTTGCGGAATACAGGAAGAGCAGCGCACTCACTTTCCCGTATTCCGCAAGCTCCATACGGGCTACACAACTATCGGGTTTTATTTAGTCTGATTCCTTAGTACACTTTCATAAAAGAAAAAAGTACTTGATAATCATAATCAGAGTTAGTAACGGGAACTTCTACTGTACCAAGCATATACCAGTCCAGCCCTAAGTGAGTCCGAAAACCAGGTGAAAGTGAAACAGCCGTGTCTCCACCTGGAGCACGGTTATCAATGGCCTGATTTAAGTTAGTCGCCAGATACCAGACCATATCACCAAAGGGTGTCATATCATGAGGTGTCATATAATAACCAACAGATACGTTGGCATCAAAGGTAGAACGTGCTCCCGTCTCACTTATTTCACCAGCATAAGGAATTGTAAATCCAGCCCCTCCCCTGACAACCAAGCCTTTCCACCAGTTTGCCCAGAATTGATACTGCGGTATGATTGAAGCGACATCATCACCATTGACAGCACTCCCGGTTGGAGTACGAAAATCAATGTTTAATGTCTGGGTGAAATTACGCGATTCCGAAAGTAAGAAACGCGCCTGGATACGGAAATCACCGAAATTTGTATCTTCACTGTTTGAGGAAACGGGTATCTCTGTCTTGATTTCAAAGCGCGAATTAATCGGCGTAAAGGTCACTAAATTACCTGTGTAACTATCGGTATTATTTTCATGATGTTTCCAGCCAAAAACACCAAGACTAAGCCGATAGAACACACCTTCATAGGCATTTAGCCAACCTTGTCGTGGAGCTCCACCGCCACCTGTCGGAGGGCTTACCCAAGGCTTATCCCACCCTTTAGTGAAAAAATTCCCCAGAGAAAGCTCTTGCCATTGCGATGAATCAGAATAAACATCACCGTAAACCGACTGACGTACAACTTCACCAAAACTATACTCCTTCTCTATCAGAGCAGGTTCATCCACCTTATTAACAGGAGCATTTGCTTCTGCTGCAAGTAGACTCCCTGAAATCAAAGTTAAACTTCCTAATACTAATACAGCATAATGCCTTTTCAACTTACTACTTCTCATATATCTATATATCCATCCGTATAAAAACCTTTCGGTATTAACAATCAATACTTGGAAGCGGGATCTTTAGTCCCGCAGGTTGAGCGGGACTAAAGATCCCGCTTCCAAAAATTTACAACAACTGACTCAAGTCTGCCCTACACAAATCAATTCAGCGCTTTTTTTGTCGCCTTTTTAGCAAGCCCCTCATCTTTTTTATTTCTGTTAAGAGGTCCCTTGTCTTCTATACCAACAGCCTCTTTAGTCATATCCTTAGCTGCTTCAGCAGGCGTACATCTGCCACCGACACCAACAGTCGCCTTCATTGCTGTACTTTTAGCTGCATCACCTGCATCACAATCCGGGTCTACCACACCTGCGATAGCAGATGAGTTACCCAAAACCAATATTAAGGTGACAGCCATAAAACCATTAAATTTAATTTTGTTCATACTCTTTCTCCACTTAATAGATTCTCAGAAAAATAACTTCACGGATACCATCCCTCAAAGGGATGTTATCCGTTATACAAATGAAATTTATTTAACTGAGAAACTATAGTTAAAAAAATCTCATCACATAGCATTTACTTTGCTTTGCCATTTGAGGTAAGGAATTGCAACAACAGCTGATGCAACAATATAGGCAGCGACAAAGACTGCCGTTTTAGGCCCAGGAACGGCAGCAGCTACCAAGATGGCTAAGCCTAAATGTCGGGTAGCACAAGAGACAGCCAATGCAGTACGTTCCCCCGGTTCCTCTCCTCCCATCAAATGCCCAATAACTAATGAAATCAGCGTCAAGCCTGATAAAGAGAGTAATGCTGGCCAGCCCGCTTTAGCCAGTAACTGCCAGTTAGTTAGCAGTAAAACCACTGCGGATACAGTAAGAACCACCCCTGCGACCGTTAATATTTTATCTGCAATAGACTCGGAATGATTGGGAAAAAACCGGCGTACCAGCATGCCAATGGCTAAAGGCAACAAAAATGATTTCGAGATTAGCATGGCCACCTCTATAGGTGCTAGATGCGATTGCCTACCAAAAAGAGGACCTAAAGCAGCCGACCAGGCAGGTACGGTAAAAATAGCCAGTACAGAGGCTGTTACTACCAGGCTTAAAACATATTCATCAGAACCTAAGCCCATCAGTTTTTTAGGTAATAATGGCGCACCGGCAGAGATAGCCAGTACAAAAATAGCCAATTTCAAACCACCTGCCAAGGGCAAAAAGGACACGAACAAGATTGCCGCCAAAGGCACTAAAATGTACATCGCAAGCAATGAACGTAACAATAATTTAGGTCGTCGCCAAAGGTAGGTAATTTCCACCTTTGTAGAAAGCATACCAATTGCCAGCAGTAAAGCGATGACGGATAGCTTGAGACATATTAATAGTACTGTTGTCATAATTAACTCTTTTGTTATTAGAGCACTGCTGTCAAACCTTACCTGTTATATGCAGGACTATAGAATCAACAGCGATAAGTTGCACAAATCCTATATAAGCTAATCTTCTGCACCACCTATATAGCGATAAATAAGCGCACCAAGCACAGCACCAATAATAGGTGCTACCCAGAATAACCACAATTCACCCACTGCCCAATCCCCTACATAAACCGCAACACCGGTACTACGCGCAGGATTAACCGAGGTATTAGTGACTGGAATACTGACCAAATGAATCAAAGTAAGGCAAAAACCAATGGCAATAGGCGCTAAGCCTTGTGGTGCACGCTCATCTGTTGCTCCCATGATGACAAATAGAAACATCATCGTCATAACGACTTCTGTCAATAAGGCTGCAAACAGAGAATAACCACCCGGAGAATGCTCACCATAACCATTCGCTGCAAAACCACCTAGCTCAAAGTCTGGTTGACCCGTAGCGATAAGATAAAGCACGCCCCCTGCAACGATAGCTCCTATTAGCTGAGCGACAATATAAGGCAATAACTGATTTGCAGGAAACCGGCCTCCCGCCCACAGCCCAATTGAAACGGCAGGGTTTAGATGACAGCCAGATATATGCCCTATTGCAAAAGCCATCGTTAGAACTGTCAAGCCAAATGCCAGAGACACGCCCAGCAAGCCGATGCCTACATCAGGAAATGCCGCAGCTAATACGGCACTCCCACACCCCCCTAAAACCAGCCAAAATGTACCAAACGATTCTGCAACATACTTTTTCATATTTATTTCCATTTTTGATATATCGACTTACAGAAATGAAAGTTCCTTTTTGAATCATTTCAATCCTTAATAAGACGCGAATACTTTATACTAAAGGTTAGTCACAGCAATTAATAAGGCTGTTGAATCACCACATAACTAACATTATTACCTGCATATTGTGGCTGATACCACACGGAGCCACACTGCTGGTAAGCTATGCCCCCTCTAATAATTGTGCTGCAACCTGTCGGTAATGTGTTAACCATCGAACCAATAACCGCCGAGGTCACAGCAACCGCCGCACCGACTGCAAGACCCGTTGCAATGGGATGGTAATGACCATGATTACAACAGCCATGACGGGTGTTGACATTCACGTTAACATTCGTATTCCGGTTTACATTACGATTAATATTGGTGTTGCGGTTTACATTTTTATTGTGATTCACATTACCACGTGAATTTCTTCTTGCATCTGCCTGCTGAGGAACGAGAAGTAATATCATCGCCACGGATAAGATGGGGATGAATAGATTCAAGGTTTTTTTTAGTTTAGTCATCATTTTTTTATTCCTCTTACTTATCCGTATTTACTTTGCTAAAACTAATTTCCTGATCACCGTCATGCGGTGTAAAAGTATAGTTCTGTGCGTTCAAGTCAGGTGAGGTATTCCATGTCAGTATAGTAATATGCTGAGGTTGTGTCGCAACATTTTTTTCCGTAATGACTAATTTAAGCGGCAAGGGAGTACCGTCACGCTGAATGCAAATCTGCCAGTCTATCTCGGCTGCACGAAATGCAAAGTGATTACAACTCACGCCATTGACATTATCTACCCCTATTATTCTAGCCTCCTCTACCGCTGTTACTGAACTATCAGCCGCAGTCCCCCACAAAAACAAATCTACGATGGGTATTTCTATAGCATATTTTTGATTCGCTTTTATTGCGAGTTGCCCAATCGTTGCTGGCATATCAAATGAAGCAAAATAGCCTAAATTAGGGGTATACAATGTAAAAGTCTCCCCATTAAAATAAAATTCTTTCTCGTTATAATAAGTTGAAGATTTTGCCCATAATTTAGAAGGCATCTCTACTCTAATATCGACTAATTTATCAAGTAGCACTTTTTGCCCATTATCTAACACTTCATCAAAACTCACATCTGCAGTCACGGTAAATTTCTTCAATGAACGTAAATAGCTAGACATTTCATCCATTGCCTGAATAGCTGTGGCATATTCATCCACGGTTTTTGCTGCGACTCTTTTGTTTTGTGAGTCACTATCGGGCGTATAAGTAACGGGCTTATCAGTAACGACGGTACTGCAACTAGCCGTCACTCCTGCCAATATCAGTACGCTTATGGCATTTTTTAGGGTCATATCTGTCCTTTGTATATTAGTGGCTAAAATCAGTATTCTATAACAGTTTGTAAAATTCAAGTAGTGGATGGTGTAAAGTTGTAATTGTCGTAGTGTAGCGGGAGCGAATCTTTGTAAAAAAACTGCAATTGTAATACCCTGTTTATTTATAAGCACTGATTTTAAAGCATATCCAAAAGAAGTCGGTATGTATTTTTCGCAAACAAGAATAAAACGAGCATGATGAAAGAGAATAAAAAAAACCACCAACTTTTACCCTCTCCCCCTCTAGCATCTGCAGGAACAATGGAAGCGGATGACCCTGCTAAATTTGAGCATACTGCACAGCCGTGGGAGTTAATGGTAAAGCCATTGGATAAAAACACCTTTGCCCACTGTAAAACCTACCTGATAACACCTTCAATCATAATCTATAAGGAGAGCTTTGCTTCTGCCATTCAGATTCATGGTCTAACACCTGATAGGATGCTGAGCTTCACGATACCTCTTAAACTAGGCAAACAATCTTTGTACTGGGATAAACCTATCAATCAACGTGAAATACCTGCGAGTCTTCCTGGTGGTTTAGATGTAGTGCTGGATGCCGGACAGGCTCATATTATTGTATTAATAGAACTGAGTCTATTAGAGCGGATGCTAACGAAAGAACAGCTGACAGCACTAAAATATGCCGCATCACAGCGTCGTTTGCCCATTATTGAGCGCGCACTTGATGCTTTTACGCAGTGGCTGCTGAACTTACTTGACCAGACTCAGCAGCAAACTAATATTTTCCAGTATGCTTCAGTATTACGCTCTCTAGAAGAAGACTTGCTGCAGCATTTGCTAAACGTTGTTCGCTTGCCTTTACAAATACCTGCCAGAGACTCTCGGGAAAAACGCCGTCTAGGATTTGAACGGGCTCTTGAGTTTTTGCGTGAAGCAGATTTATCATCCCTTAGCGTACCCGAAATCTGTGACAAAGCTGAAGTTAGCCAACGCACGTTAGAATATGCCTTCCGGGAACATTTCAATATAACGCCCATTCATTTTATCAGAAAATTACGCCTACATGCAGTACGGAAAACCTTACTAACAGCACATGTTAACGATATAACTATTTCAGATACCGCCCATCAATATGGTATCTATGATATGGGGCGTTTTGCTTCAACCTACAAAAGTCACTTTGACGAATTACCTTCACAAACTTTAGCCAAACCAGCGATTAAAAATATAAACCCTTTTGCACATTTTATATAAAAAACTAAAAAATTTATTAATCAATCAATACACTAAAGAATCCCATTCCCTCTTAACATCGGCAAGTTGACTTTTAGCGATCTTTAAGGAAAAATTGCACAACGACAGCATTTTTTAGTGACGACAAAAAACAATATCATGGATTTAACCCAACAAACCATTGAGCAAATAAGCGCCAATCTGCCAACACTTCGGTCAAAAACCAACGAGGATATTTTTCAAACCTCAAAGCTATTACGCGCCTTATTGTTTGCTGAATTATCAATGATTGCCTATTTACCCCCCGCACAAGCAACACTTGCCGCCACCAAACTTGGTTTTACAGAAACTGATTTTTTTGATAAGAAAGGTACTCAAGCCTATGCCTTTGCTAATCACAAGGATATTGTCATTGCCTGTAGGGGCACTGAAACAGATGACTGGAATGACCTTAAAGCCGATATTAATGCGGCACAGGATTTGGCAGAAACCGTGGGAAGAGTGCATCGTGGTTTCAAAAAAGAAGTCGATGATCTCTGGCCTATTCTGGAAAAAAAATTAGCCCCCAATATTAAAAACCTCTGGTTTACAGGACATTCTCTTGGAGGAGCTATGGCAACCATTTGTGCCGGGCGTTGCTCACTTTCAAGTATTCACTCATCACCCGTGCAGATACAAACCTTCGGTAGCCCGCGTGTTGGTAATAAGCGTTATATCAATCATGTAAAGATTGATTATCTACGCTGGGTTAATAATAATGATATTGTCACTCGATCCCCCCCTGTATGGATGGGATATCGCCATACTGGAGAAGAAATCTACCTGGACTCAGAGGGGCGAATCAAGACCCTAACTAAAGCGCAACGCAAAAAAGATAGGTGGAAAGGCTTTGTTTCAGGTCTAAAAAATAAAGAAGTCGACCATTTAAGTGACCATGCCATTACCCGTTATATAGACTATATTTTCCGCGAAGCCATGTATTCAGGTGAGCTAACAAGTCACGAGTAGCCGTTAGCCGTTGATTTATAGGAGGTACAACACTGCATCTTTGCAGCCCGAGTGCATTGTGCTGTATTATATTCGCTAATTGAAGCACTCAAAGCAGGAAATCCTAATGAAATCACCTTATATTGGTGGACATAATAATGACCAGTTATGCAGCCAATGTAACACTGCATTTGCTTTACTATTAGCCGTTACATTTACGATGTTACCTCTTATTGCTGAAGCTCAGGATTTACTGACCCGACCTGATCCGGCAGGTACGCCAACAAAAGTTCAGATTCTGCTTGCACTGCTTGATATTGATGAGATTGATGGTGCCCAGCAAAGTTTTACCGCCAATGTTTATATCCGAGTCCGATGGCAGGATCCGCGCCTCATTGCGACAGCAGGCACTGATCGGAATATTTCTCTAAAGCAGGCATGGCATCCAATAATACAAATTATAAACCGTCAACACCTAAGGACTAGTTTCCCTGAAGGTTTATCCGTCCGTAAAAAAGGGATCATATACCAGCAACGTTATTGGGGACAATTTTCAAACCCCCTCAGCCTGAGAGACTTTCCACTCGACCAGCACAATTTTGAAGTTCGAGTAGTAGTTGCGAATCCAGTTTCCGAAGTACAAATCGTAGACTTTGATGACCCGAAAGTAAAATCAACTCTGGCTGATCAACTTTCCATTGCAGACTGGGAAATTATCAGCTGGGATACCAGTATCGAAAATTATCACTTATCAACTGGCTTCAGACCTCTTAGCAGTTATGTTTTCCACTTCACTGCAAAAAGAAAGCTGGGCTATTATATAGTTCAGGTCATTATTCCGTTGACACTTATTGTGATGATGTCATGGATTGTTTTCTGGCTCACACCTTCTGAGAGTGGCACTCAAATCAGTATCGCCATCACGTCGGTTTTGACCTTGATCGCCTATCGCTTCACAATTGGTAACGAGTTGCCGCATATTTCTTATCTGACACGTATGGATGTATTCCTAATGGGAGCGACTATCCTTGTGTTTGGCGCATTGTTGGAAGCCGCATTAACCAGTCGTTTTATGAATACTGGCAATTTGAACCTGACTGTCAAGATGGATTGGTGGTCACGAATTATCTTTCCGCTTTGCTTTACCGGACTGATAAGCTTCGCTTTTCTGCTGTGACAAATTAAGTAACGGGGCTTCATCCCCATTAATTATGTAAACTACTAAGCCTACCCCCTTCTAAATCATATTATCAGTATTTCTTATCTGACTTTTCGACTAATGACAAAACAGCTTTCACATGGTAGAATCGGCTAGTTTCACTAACTGAAAATTTTACTAACAAAAAATGGTTTTACAGGTCACTTTGATAACATAAAGTGCTGAGCCGTAAAAGAACAGGCGATCATACAGACGCAACTTTTACCACTTTAACAAATACCTACCAATAAAATTGCATATTAAAACCATATATCATGCTGCAAAACAGGCTGGATGAATGAACAAAAGTTCCCCATTGAATAATAAAGATCAAATGTTATATAACGCCGAGTCTTCACAGGATAGCTGTGGAGTAGGCTTTATTACTCATAAACAAAGCAAACAGACACATGATTTGCTAAATAAATCACACGAAGCATTGTGTACCATTCCCCATCGTGGTGGTATGTGTGCGGAAGGTATTGGTGATGGTGCCGGTGTCAATATTGATTTATCACTGAATTTTTTCCGTAAAGTCACCGAAAAACCGGACCTTGAATTAGGTCAGTTCGGTGTGGCTAACTTTTTCTTTCCAGAAGATCATAGTCATTACGATTCTGCAGCTCGTGATTTGGTTGATAAGCATCTAAAAGAATATGGCTTACCGGTTATTAAATGGCGCGACATCCCGGTTGATAATAGCGTACTCAATGCTGCATCAATTAAAGCACAATTACCGATCAAACAGGTTATCTTTGCTCGTCCGGTAACATCATTAAAAGATGCGGGCCATGATGAATTTGAACATTACATCCAAGATGTACTATTATCCATCGAAGAAGAGGCTTTTGCACATCATGAATTAGACGGATTTTATCCGCTGTCCATGAGCTCACGCACACAAGTCTATAAAGGACGCTTAAACTCTAATGAAGTGATTCCTTACTTCACAGACTTATACGATAAAGACCACGAAATTTCTACCCTGTTTTTCCATACACGGTTTTCTACCAACACGGCACCAGCGACGATGATGGCCCAGCCATTTCGCTATATGGCACATAATGGTGAGTTAAACACTGATAAGAAAAACCGCTTAAGCGAGCAAGCGATTGCCAGGCAACATGGTAAAACACTAGCTTTTCCTCTAGGTCAGTCTGATTCTAGCCGCCTGGATCAAACTTTATCACGCCGTATTCATGAAGATAAGCTGGATATCGTCACCGCTATTTTAGCGATGATGCCACCTGCCTGGGAAAATGACACAACTTTATCTGCTGATGTCAAAGCCATGCTGGAATACTTCAGCTTATATGAAGAAAAAAATGATGGCCCTGCAGCACTGATTTTCAATGATGGCATACGTGTTGGTGCACGTCTTGACCGCCTTGGCTTACGCCCCTTACGTTCTGTTGAAACAACAGATTATATCGCAGTGATGTCAGAAGCGGGACAAATTGATTTTCCTTCTGAAGATGTCTTAAAACGTGGACGTATTGAAGCGGGAGGTATGCTGTATTTTGACCATAGTACTGGTGAAGCATACGATAGCCATCAGGTTATGGAGCGCCTGGCAGCAGAAACTGATTATCATGCCTTATTAAAAGCGCGAGCCATTCATTTAGATGACCTGGAAAGCGTTTCATTAGGCGAAGTGGATAATCAACACGCTTTTAATATTGATCAACAACATACTGCCTACTCGCTTAACCAGGAAAGCTTCAAGTTCCTGTTAGATCCTATGCTAAGCACTGGCCTGGAAAAAATCTCTGCCATGGGCTACGGTATTGCACCGAATGCCCTGGCGGGTGCCGAAGGCGGAATGTCCCGTTATTTCAGTCAACGTTTTGCCCAGGTGACCAACCCACCACTCGATTCATTACGCGAAAGTGATGGTATGACCTTACGGGTTGCTCTGGGTGCAAAACCTACTTTTTCTGAGCAGCATAGCAAACAATTAGTTATTCAGTCACCGATTTTGCAACGCACTCAACTGGCTCAAATTCGCCAGCAATCAACGGTTAGCGTAACCACAATTGATGCATTGTATCCGGTTGGTGCAAACAGTGCTGAACAAAATGGCAAAAACCTTATCCAGGCTTTAACGGATGTTTGCCTCAAAATCGGCAAGGCAGCAAAAGAGAATACAGGCATCATTATTCTTAGCGATATAAATATCAGCAAAGAGTATGCCGCGATTCCTGCCCTACTCCTTATTTCAGCTGCCAATCAACATCTGGTTAAAGAAGGCTTACGCTTTAACTCATCACTGATTGCTGAAACAGGTCAGGCAGTGAGTGCACATGATGTTGCGACTATCTTAGGCTTTGGTGCCTCAGCCATTTGCCCATTAAGCGTGCATAACCGAGTTATCTCACACTATAGTGAAGATAAACAACAAGCGGCACTAGACAGTTATCAAAAAGCGGTAGAAAAATCGCTAATGAAAATCATGGGTAAATTTGGTCTGTGTACCGCAGAAAGCTATATCGGTGGCGAATTCTTTGAATCAAACTATATAGATACTGACGAACCATTATTACAATTATATTTCCCTAATATCAATTCTTCTGTCGGTGGTGTTCGTTTTGCAGATATTGCCGCAAGCGCCACTGAATGGCATGAAAAGGCTTTAGCAGTTGATGTAGAAAGTGATATTCCTTTTCTGGGCTTGTTTAAAGAGCGTAATGAAGGTGCGGGACATACTTTTGGCAATACTTCCGTTCGTGAATATATTAATATGACGGATGAAGATATTCTGTATATCAATCAGGATAAATCTCCCGCCGTTAGCGATACTGCCTATTTCGATTTTGGTTATGAAAAACGTACACCTGAGCAAATTGACAGCTTTGGTGTGACCCCTGCGTACCGCAATTTCAGTAAAATTCTGATGCAGGAACGCGATAGCCGCCCTGCTGCGTTGCGTGATGTCATGAGTTATCCGGCTGATATTTCTCGCGCCAAAGAAATGACAGAGTTTGATGCAATTTTAGGCAAGCAGAATTTACACGGCAATATTAATTACAGTATTCGTGGCCTGACGATTAGCCAACAAGATAATATTTTTGAGATTGGTTTAAGTAATGATGCTTCTAAACAACGCATAGAAAACCTGGCAGCACATTTTACAGCACGTTTTGCTAAACAGAAACTAAGTATTAAAGCATCAGACACTGCTATTAAAATAACGGTCGATGACGCGGGCTGTGTTGCGGAAAATTACCTAAAAAATATCATCAGCGCGCCAGCAGCAATTAGTCTGGAAGATGTGCAACCTGCGCATGAAATAACCGCTGCTTTAGCCACAGGGGCAATGAGTCACGGCGCGTTAATGGCCGAAGCGCATGAGGCGGTTGCACAAGGTACTAATATTGCTGGTGCAATGAGTAACTCTGGTGAAGGTGGTGAACATTCAAGTCGCTTTAATACCTTAAAATCCAGCAAAATAAAACAATTTGCCTCGGGTCGTTTTGGTGTCTGGGCAGGCTACCTGGCTGACTTAAATATCGAAGAAATTGAGATTAAAATTGCTCAAGGTGCAAAACCTGGAGAGGGTGGACAACTCCCCGCCGCTAAAGTCTCTGTAGAGATTGCTGCTGCACGGGGTGGTACACCTAAGGTTGAATTAATCAGCCCTCCCCCACATCATGATACCTATTCTATTGAAGATTTAGGCCAGCTTATTCACGATGCCAAAGCAGCACGTGTTAGAGTGGTTGTTAAACTGGTTTCTTCTGAAGGTATCGGTACGATTGCTGTCGGCGTGGCAAAAGCCGGTGCTGATGTCATTAACGTCGCCGGCAATACTGGTGGTACAGGAGCTGCTGCGGTAACGAGTTTAAAAAATACCGGGCGCTCACCTGAAATCGGTATTTCCGAAGTACATCAGGCTCTTTCTGTCAATGGCTTGCGTGATAAAGTCGTACTGCGCTGTAGTGCTGCACATCAAAATGGCTCTGACGTGGTTAAATCAGCGATACTCGGGGGGGATTCTTTTGAGTTTGGCACCACCGCATTAATGATGCTACGTTGTGTCATGGCAAAAAACTGTAATGTACGTTGCCCGGCTGGTTTAACGACGCTTCATGAGGAATTCAAGGGCGACCCACGCGTTTTAGCTCAGTATTTTATGAACCTGGCGCATGAAGTACGTGAAATTCTTGCTTCACTCGGTTACCA
>WTCN01000085.1 GCA_013138555.1 Methyloprofundus sp.
GCAACAATCTCTGCTTTATTTTGGCAAGATTGCTCAATAATATAGATTAATGACTCTTGATCCCTCGCTAAAATTTTTTCAATATTAGTTTCTATCCATGAAAAAAAATCAGCATCCCGTATTAAGCCATATTTAATCACTTCAGCCAATCCAGCAGATAACTGCCGGTCATCAAGTGTATTAAGTACATTGATATCAATAATGACACTTTGAGGCTGATAGAATGCACCTATCATATTTTTACCTAGCGCATGATTGACACCTGTTTTCCCTCCGACAGAAGAATCTACTTGTGCTAACAACGTTGTAGGGATTTGTATAAAGGGAATACCTCGCTGATAACAAGCAGCCGCAAAACCACTTATATCACCGATTACACCACCACCCAAGGCAATTAGTGTTGCATTCCGGCTAAACTTTGCTGTTAATAAGGCATTAAAAATGTTTTCCATCATAGCAAGCGTTTTATACTGTTCCCCATCAGGTAAAATCACTACTTCAAGCTGATATTGCTGCAAATGCGCCTTAACTTTCTCTAAATACAATGGTGCAACCGTTTCATTTGTCACTACAACAACTTGTTTAGATTTTATATGCCTGGTCAATAGATCTGACTTACACAGGTTGTCTACTCCTATATAAATCGGATAACTTCTAGCGCCAAGCTGAACCTGAATTATATTCATCATTAGTTATTTTTATGGGCATATTCTTTAAGAATTTCTCTCACTACAGCTTTACTCTGCATTTGACCACTGTCTATGACAAAGTCAGCAGACGATAAATACAAAGACTCCCGCTCATCTATTAATGCCTGAATTTTTTCTCTTGGGCTATTAACATTAAGTAATGGGCGCTGGGAATTACGTGAAGTTCGATCTACAATCCTATCGATAGAGCACTGCAGATAAACCACAAAACCATTCTCTTTTAAAAGCACTCTATTTTCTTCATTTAAAATCACCCCTCCACCAGTAGCAAGTACTATATCATCAAGCTCTACAAGCTCTTTAATCATCTTGTTTTCTCTCAGCCTAAAACCTTTTTCTCCCTCAAATTCAAAGATGGTAGCAATATCAACACCAGTAATATCTTCAATTGCCTTATCACTATCATAAAATGGTAAGCCTAAGGATTTTGCCAACATCCGTCCTATCGTTGTCTTCCCAGCACCCATCAATCCAATTAAATATATATTTTTTTTATTCATCAACATTTTTTATTCATAAAAAAAGGGGCATTATGCCCCTTTTTCTGTTGTAATTGAAGTGTTACTAACGCATTTTCATCGAATCTTTGATTATTTTTGGCGTAATAAAAACCAATAGTTCCTTTTTAGAGTCTCCTTGAATCGTCTTTCTAAACATCCAGCCAACTAATGGCAAGTCAGAAAACCAAGGAACTGAACTTATTGAATTTCTCTCCTCACCCTCAAAAATTCCGCCTAAAACAACCGTTTCACCATTTTCTATCTGCACACTAGTCTGAACTTTACGTGTACTTAAAGCGATCTGTCCATCATTCTGAAAAGCACCTGGAACATCTTTTTTGACGATTAAATCCATAATAATACTTCCATTCGGAGTAATCTGCGGCGTAACTTCCAAACTAATTTTAGCATCCTTAAACTGTATATTAGTACCATCTTGACTTACAGTTTTATATGGGATTTCATTTCCTTGCTCTATTACCGCTTTACAGCGATCCGAAGTCAGCACTCTGGGGTTAGACACAAACTCAGCTCTATTATCATCCTGTAAAGCAGAGATTTCCAGATTAAGTACGTAGTTTGCCCCACTCGCCAAAGTCATACCTAACGCACCATAAGGGTTGGATGCAGCTAAATTAGAGAATACCGGTGTCACTATATCGCCTGGCACCTGATTAAATGGGTTACTTCCAGTAGTCCCTCCAATTGAGCCATTGTCACCAACATAAGCCGCACCAAATTTCACTCCCAACTCCTGAGCAAACCCTTCTTCGGCAATCACTATCCTAGCCTCAATCAGCACTTGCCGCACCGGCTTGTCCAGAATCTGAATCATCTTTGACACTTCTTCCAGTTGCTTGGCAGTATCCTTAACAATCAAGGTGTTAGTACGTGAATCAACAATTGCAGTTCCTCTATTTGATAATAATGCATAATCCTCAGTCACCTTAGTTGATCTTCTCCCCCCTCCACCAGAACCACCGCCTGCAACAGATACATTACAGCCATCAGCACTAGCCGCAGAATTGCCAAACAAAATATTTCTAAAATTTTCAGCTTTTGCAAAATTAATTTGTATATATTCAGTTCTTAAAGGCTCTAACCGTGCAACCACCCTTTTCGACGCTAACTCCTCTTCTTCAAGCTTGCGTATTTCAGCTGTTGGCGCTATTAGAATGACATTACCTGCGGTCCTTTTTGCCAGCCCTTTAGATTTTAAAATAAAGTCTAGAGCCTGGTCCCAGGGAACATCATCCAGGCGCAACGTCAGTCTTCCCGAAACTGAATCAGAAGCCAATATATTAAGGTTGGTAAAATCTGCCAAAATCTGCAATACTGAACGAATTCCAATATCCTGAAAATTTAAAGATAAACGCTCTCCAGTATATGGAAATTTCTTCTTGCGTTTTTCTTCTTCTTCAGCACTTGTTATAGGTCTAACTTCTAGCGTTATCAAACCATCTGCCTGAAATGAAGAGTATGCATAATCACTATTTGCAGGTGTCACCAAAATCTTTACTCTAGAACCTACCTTTTTTGCCTCAATCATTGAGATGGGTGTCGCAAAATCAAGCACATCCATTTTTTTAGCATACGCCTGAGGCAGGCTAGTATTTAAAAAGTTTAACTCGATTTTCCCCGCTTTCTCCCGCGTATTAACCACTGTATTCGGATTAGACAAATAGATTAATAAACGCCCTTCCCCTTTATTTCCACGTCGAAAATCAATTTTATTAATCGCTTGCTGAGGAATTAACGCGGCAAATTCTGTTAAAGTTTTCTCTGTTAGCTTTTTATGGCTTTCTTTTGCTATCGTACCTGCACTATGAAAACCGACAACAACCTGATCTCCTTTAACTTTGACATCGTATGCGACAAGCTTCATCAGGTTAATAACCACCCGTAAACGCCCCGCTGATTCAACTGCAATAAAACTGCTTATCCCCCCAGCATTAATAACATTTTTTTTCCGTTTTAAGTCACTTTTCACACCGACAAAATCTAACACTACCCGAGCTGGACTATCCGTGTGAAATACCTTCGGCTGAGCCACATTACCGGTCATTTGAAATGAAAGCTGTAAATTATCCCCTGACAATGCATTAAAATCGACTGATCTGAGTGCTATTTCTTGCGCTTGCAACAAAGAAACCTGCCCTAATAATAATGCGCTTATCGCAAACACATGCAATAACGACCACTGCTTTAAAAAGCTCATACAAAAACCACCTTGCTTAATATTCATATTAATCTCCAGCTCACTCAGATAGTGCTATTGCCACTTGACGCTCACGCCATGTCCCTTGCGGTTCTTTAATAATTTCCATTATTTCAAGTTTATCCTGCAAAATACGCAATACACGCCCGTGATTTCTACCTAAATAATTTCCTTCACTGATACGATGAATAGTACCATCACGCGCTTTAATCAATCCCCACAAAACACCCTTCATTTTTATAGTACCAACCATTCTTAAAGTATCAAGAGAATAGCTTTCCAGCTCTTCTTTATGACGATTAAAATCTGGTTGCACACCATTTGTTGCAATCACCTGATCTGCGTTATCATCTAGGCTCTTTTGAATTGGGCTAAAAGGATCTCTCAAACCTTCAGGATTAAATAAAAAACTTCCTACAGGTGGCATTGGTTCAATCGGCTGTACCTTGATAGCCTTAGAGTTTTCTCTTGCTTTCTCTAACCTATCCGCCAGGTCTGGGTAAGGAATAATAATTCTACTTTGCTTTTTACAGCCTTTGACAATCAAACCATCACGCTGGAGACAAACTAGTGAGCTATTATCCATCAATGCTGAACTTTTACTTATTTTTTTGCCACCTTCTCGATAAGTCGTCACAAGAGCATTCATTGATAAAAGTGAGCGCTGCTTAGTGGGTTTAATTTGAATATTTTTAATGGTTACAATTCTTGGCAGAGTTGCAAGGCCACTAATAAAAAGCCCCAGTTCACTATATTGACCAAGCACTTTAATATCAATAGGTAGGTTGATAACAGCTCCTTTTTTGACCTGCCCTTTGGGTCTAAATAATTCAAACTCCAGACCACTAGATAAGCCTGTCTGCGAAATATCTACCAGTAAGTTAGCAACTTCGGCCTTGGTCGGCATTAGCTTCATCATTTCCGCTAATGAAGCCTCTATCTGCCGATACTGCTTTTGGTGTAACTCCAGATTTTGTGCCAAACGCCATGCAAACTTATATTTTTTTAAAGACGCTGTAACTGCCCGCTCCTCAGCCTTTAATTTATCCAATTGTTTACTGGTAAATTGATAATACCCCCCCCCTATAATCAGTAAGAATATTAGAATACCTGCACCAATCTTAACGGGCTTTGGCCAGCCCCCCGCCTCATTAAGGTCCCAATTAATTTCTGAAAGATCCATCACATACCCTCATCGTCTTTGTTTACTACGCCATTGCTTGGCATACAAAGTAAAATCACTTAACCTACCCGCTTTATTTTTGGAACCGCCCTTACCCTTAATAACATTCAGTACTGGATTAACCAGCCATTGAGAACTTTCAACATTTCTCATAAAAGCAGACACTCGTGCATTTGACTCAGTTTTCCCCATCAAGGAAATACGTGAATTATTTTGTTTCAACTGGGTAAGGAAAACACCCTCGGGGGTCACTTTGGCAATTTCATCAAAAAAATGCACAATTTCAGGTCGGCTTTTTTGTAATTTCTGAATTGCTTTCCTTTTTCTTTGCAGGGTTGCATTTTGCTTCTGAATATCTTTAATTTTAGCCGTTATCAAATTAAGCTCTGCAACTTTCTTCCCAACGATACGTTTTTTATTTTTCTCTTCAGAGATAAGACCATCTAAATACATTTGAATAGCAAACATTATTGCAATAGCAACAACTGCAACGATGACCATACTGATAATAAATTCTTCTTTTCTTGTCTTGCGTAATTCTTCACGCCAAGGCAATAGGTTGATTCGCGTCATTAGTCAAAACTCCTTAATGCCAGGCCGCATGCAATCATCATTGACGAAGCATCATTACTTAGGCTTTGCGGTTTAATTTTGCTTGATAGCGCCATATTAATAAACGGGTTAGCAATCAAGGCAGGAATACCCAATTCCTGCTCAACTAACTTATCAATCCCTGCAATTGATGCACAGCCACCAGCCAATACAATACTATCTATACTTCTATTAGCACTGGAGGAAATAAAAAACTGTAATGACCGTGCAACCTGCTGAACCAGAGCTCGTTTAAAGGGTGCTAATACATCACTTTCATAATTATCGGGCAGACCGCCATGCCTTTTTGCAAGCCCCGCTTCTTCATAGGAAAGTCCATATCGACGCTGAATCTCTTCAGTTAACTGTTTACCTCCGAAGCCCTGTTCGCGCGTATAAATAGCACGTCCTTCATGCATAATATTCAAAGTTGTCATCGTCGCGCCTATATCGGCAATAGCAACAGTCTGTTCATCATCACTATTAGGTAACTGTTCTTTTAACAAAGCAAAGGCGTTCTCCATAGCAAAGGCCTCAACGTCTACAATACTGGCTGTTAGCCCAGCTCTTTCCAGAACCTCAACTCGTTCGTCAACATTTTCTCTTCTTGATGCCGCTAATAAAACATCCACCATCTCTGGATTCGCTTCATTTACTTTTTGCACTTCAAAATCCAGGCTCACTTCATCTAGAGAATAAGGAATATACTGGTCAGCCTCAACCATGATCTGCTCTTCTATCTCATCTTCTGACAAATCTGCCGACATGGTGATCATTTTTGTCATAACTGAAGAACCCGCTATCGCCACACAAGCATGACGTGTACGCGACCCAGACTGCTTTAAGGCTAATTTAATAGTATCGGCAATCATTGCTGCATTAGAAATATTACTATCAACCACCGCATCCTGAGCTAAAGCTTTAACAGCATAATTTTCAACCTTATACCTTGTACCTGACTTGCTTAGCTCTAATAATTTAATTGCAGCTGTACTGATATCGATCCCGACAAGATGATCATGCTTACGATTGAACCATTTCATGTAGAAACTCTTTTAATTTTTTACAACAACACCAAGGAGTTATTGTACATACTACCAATAACCTCCCAATCTAATTATGAAGTATAGTCATTTTTTTATATTTTGATACTCTGTTTACAAAATGTCGTACCTATAAGCACACACAATATGCTTATACAATTGAAATTTAATGACTATTTCCTTAAAATTTAATTTATTTCAGATTTACATTGCAAGGTTTAAGCTTCACAACCTAATACCTGACTAGCAATTAAATTTGTTATAATAGAAAGCATGAACAGGACAGTAGTGACTTAATTCTGCATGCTCTCCACACACTTAGTACCTAAAAATAAGCTCAACCCTATAGCAAATAAATTTCTAAGCATCATTCGCCTAACAATTTACCTGAATTTACAGCTTTAATCAGGGAATTGATTCACATAACTCAAAATTATTATTTGCTAGACATAAAAACACCCAGACAATTGTTAATGTTATAACAACACCTTACTGTTAATACACAGTATAATATAACGCCACTTGGCCCTCTAACTTATGTAAAAAACCATGCGCTTAATGAGAATAATAAAATGGGTACTCGGCCTATTCCTTACTTTTTCAATCCTGGGTATTTTCATAGGCTATCTTGCTTACCAACAACTCAAATCAGACCTGCCAGACATAAAAGTACTACGCAATATTCAATACAGCCAACCCTTATTAGTCTATAGTCAAGACGGTCTTCTTATTGAGAAGTTTGGTGAGAAAATGCGCATCCCTATCAGCATATCTGACACGCCTGAACAACTCATTAATGCTTTTGTCTCTGCTGAAGATGCAAACTTCTACTCTCATTACGGTGTTGATTTCAAAGGTTTAGCCAGGGCAGTTATCCAGCTAGCCTTAACCGGCAAGAAAAAACAAGGCGGTAGCACAATCACCATGCAAGTCGCCCGAAATTTCTTGTTAAGCAACGAAAAAACCTATACTCGCAAACTAAAAGAAATCATACTTTCATTCCAGATTGAGCAAGAATACACAAAAAACGAAATTCTTGAACTGTATATAAATAAAATTTATCTGGGACAACGCTCGTACGGCGTTGCTGCCGCAGCCGAAATTTACTACAACCGTCCCCTATCTCAATTAACGCTAGCTGAACTCAGCATGATTGCAGGCCTGCCGAAAGCCCCCTCAAGCTACAACCCAATTTCCAATCCCAAGCGTGCATTAATACGTCGGAATTATGTACTAAAACGCATGCTAGACTTACATAATATTTCCCAGCAAGAGCATGACACCGCAAGCCTTGCCCCCATTACAGCAAGTACCTATATCGTGCAGAGAGATCTATATGCCCCTTATATTGCAGAAATGGTACGCAATGAAATTATCAATCGCTATGACAAAAACATTGCTTACACAGCAGGCTTAAAAGTTTACACAACAATACGGTCAGACCTACAAAATACCGCCGTCACAGCATTACGCTCCAACTTACATCACTATGACCAGCGCCATGGCTACCGAGTGAGTAAAGCACAAAAGCGACCACTCGATGCAAGTGTTAATATTGGTGATACATTTCCTGCACAAGTTACACAGATCAATAAAAAACAGCTAACTGCCCAACTGAAAGATGGCACGAATATCACATTAACATGGAAAAACAGCCCCTGGAAACCGAAGTCTAAAGCCCGGTCTACATCACACCTTAACTCATATCTTGACATCGTTGCTCTGCACGATACCATCCGTGTTCGGCATCATAATCAATCCTGGCATCTGGCACAAACACCACAGGCAGAAAGCGCTTTTGTTGCATTAGCCCCTAAAAGTGGTGCCATTCTGGCGCTTTCAGGTGGTTATGCCTACTTTAACAATAAATACAACCGCGCAACCCAGGCAAAACGTCAACCAGGGTCAGGTTTTAAACCCATCATATATACCAGCGCACTTGAGCACGGTTACACTGCCGCTAGCATGATCAATGATGCACCTATTATTGGCACAAGTAACTCTTTAGAAGAAAGTGAATGGCGTCCGGAAAACTCTAGCCATAAATTTTATGGCCCGACCAGCATCCGCACGGCATTACGCAACTCACGCAACATAATCTCTGTGCGCCTTGCAAGGTCGGTTGGCATTCCAGACATTACTGAAACAGCATTACGCTTCGGCTTTAAGCAGGAGCAACTTCCCCAAAAACTATCTCTAGCCCTAGGAAGTGGCTATGCGTCCCCCTTACAAATGGCACGCATGTATGCCACCTTTGCCAACGGTGGTTTTTTAATTAACCCTTTCTTTATCGAACGTATTGAATCCAGTAGCGGTGAAGTTTTATTCCAGGCCGAACCTGTCAAAGCCTGTGCTAACTGCCAAAATAACACCGCACCACGAATTATCTCGCCACAAATCAACTTTTTAATGAATAGCCTGTTACGCGATGTTGTTCAAAATGGCACTGCACGTAAAGCAAAATCTCTGCAACGCAACGACTTAGCAGGAAAAACCGGCACAACCAACAAGCAAAAGGATGCCTGGTTCAGTGGCTATACAACTGATATTGTTGGTATCGCCTGGGTAGGACAGGATAACTCAAAAAGTCTGGGGCGCGGGGAATACGGAGCAACCGCTGCGCTACCGATGTGGATAGACTTTATGCGCTACGCACTTAAAAGCAAACCCGAGCAAGCACTCATCAAACCAGAAGGCATCAGCCAGATACTGATTGATACTAAAACAGGTCTATTAGCTAATAACGAGGGGGCGGCAACTGCCAGACAGGAGTTTTTTAGGGATGAGTTTATTCCAACTCAGTACGCACCTTCAGATGTACTGATAAGTAATGCGACAAACGAGGACCAGTTAGCGACAGAACAATCAATATCCGAACCACTATTTTAAAAGATAACTTGAGCAATCATTGGGTAGACAGGTTAGCGATGTGAAATAATACCTCATATGACGCACATCTATTACAATACTTTGTTTCTTTAACATCGTTTACTTCAGAGCCCAAAAGAAGCTACAATCCAAATGTACTTTAGGAGAATTTATCATGACAAAAACAATTACCAAGCTTGCTGCAGCCATTTGCCTAAGCTACTTTATAGCACCTATATCATTGGCAGAAGAAACCATAATGTATGTTGAAGATAATGTGCCTAGTGCTGAAGAAATGGCTGACATATTACTGGATTCCGCCCCTGAAAAAAACACTGAAAATGAAGCTGCAACACGAGGCATTTCTTTTGGAAAGCCTGAGAAAAACAAGCCAGTCAATATTGGCTTACCCATAAAATTTGATTACAATTCAAGTACTTTAAATGCTGAGTCACTCGTCTATCTAAAACAGCTTGGCACCATGCTCAATCTAGAAAAAATGGCTAATAAAAAGATTATGATTGTTGGTCATACCGATACGACAGGACCTGAAACTTATAATTTAGACCTGTCAAAAAAAAGGTCGCAAGCCGTTAAGGAATTTTTAGTCTCTAACTACCAGATCGATCCTGCCCGTATTGAAACAACAGGTCAAGGTGAATCTAATACATTATCAGGGAAATCAGGAAGTGCTGCAATAAACAGACGTGTAGAGTTTTATCGTATTCAATAGAGTACGATAAAACCATTCATGCTAGCCTGTTATTCAGCTTTTTGGTAGCTTCTCATTATCCACTGGCATTTGAGCCATGAAGAATGCGTCATCCTATGCTTATACCCACGCTTGACTGGGTAGCATGCGAGGATGACGAGCGGTGTAATAGTATTTACCCCATTCATAATGAGAAGTGGAAAACTAGATCAGTTGTAAAATACAGGATGGGCAAAGCGATAGCCTGCCCATCCTACGGTTGCTCAGGTTATTTCGTACAGGTTCCAATATTTTAAAGAATCAAGATAAAAAACTGGAACATTGGGTAATACAATAGTTTACTTTATATCATTATCTATTCGTTCATTGTTAAAATGCCATGACTCCAAAAAATCAATACACGAACTCAAGACCTGCAGTTAAACAAGATGACAGTGATCAAGAGACTGTTTTAATCGACAGCGCCCCCCCTCCTGTCCATACTGAGCCTGAAGTGATTACAATAAAGCCTGGCACAACACTCAATAACCGCTTTGACATTCTTGAAGTCATTGGTTCAGGCGGGATGGGTACAGTTTATAAAGCACTGGACAAAAGAGATATTGAAGTAGGAAACAGCTATTTTATTGCGATAAAAGTACTTAATCAGGAGTGCAAAAATAGCCCCGCGCTTTTAAAATCACTGTACGATGAAACAAAAAAAACACAATCACTATCACACCCGAACATTGTTACCGTTTACGATTTTGATCGCGCTTCCAATATAGTCTACATGACAATGGAATGGATAGAAGGAGCTCCGTTAAACCAGATAATCAAACGTAATCCGCTAGGCATTGCACTACCTGAAGCCATTGATATCATCACCCAAATAGGCAACGCCCTCTCCTATGCGCATAGCAAGCATATTATACATCTGGACCTGAAGCCCAATAATATTTATTTCGATCGAAATAAACATATAAAAATTTTAGACTTTGGTATAGCTCAAAAAATCAACTCATCCCTGGCTGATAATGATGAACCTTCTGCCGCCCTGGCTTTAACCCCAAGTTACGCCAGTATAGAGCTGCTAAATGACAAAATCCCTAGCCCCAGCGATGACATATACGCTTTCGCCTGTGTTTGTTATGAAATATTAACAGGGAAACACCCTTATAACAGAGAAAGGGCAGATATTGCATTAAAAAAACATTTGCTTCCCAAGAAAATAAAGTCATTGAATAATCAACAATGGAAAGCACTAAAAAAAGCACTAGCACCCCAAAAAAAAGATAGAACGAAGTCGATTGAACAGTTTCTCCTAGAATTTAATGCTAAAAAATCAAACCTTAAATATATTATTCTGGGTGGACTCCTTACATTACTTTTGCCTTTTACTTATTACCATTTTCAAGATAACTCAAACAAACTAGTCGCAACTCAACAAAAGAAAAAAGAAGCAATCAGCTCCCTTGTTAATCAAACTAAAGCCAATACCACGGTAAAAAAACCTGAGATTAATCCTTATAAAAAAAGTGACGCTAGCACATCCACAAAGCAGACTAAAATAGACGTATCAAACACCCCTCCTACTACTTCATACACCAGCATAAAACCAGCACCTAGCTCTACAGAAAAAAAACCCGAAGAAACAGTAGCCCCCTTAAGTTCAATTCAAGAGACCTCTGCTAAGGAAACCGGAAAGATTAACGTCTGGACAGATAAAGAAATTTATAAAATTGGCGATACACTTACTATCAGCTTTGATGTTGACAAGGCACTGTATGTGCAGATATTTATTATTAATTCTACCGGGGAAATTACCGCCTTATTCCCCAACCCCTATCAACCGGATAAGCGATTAAACCCCAATCAAACCTATCAAATACCCCCTAAAAATGCGCAATTCACTTTAGATATTTCAGAGCCAAAAGGAGAAGACAGAATTATTGCTTTAGCAAGCTCAAAACCATTTCCAACGAGCACGCTTGTTCTAGATAAATCCGGCGAGCCCATAAAAAACGAGCTAACAGAATCGTATATACAATTTCAGACCACCTACCGCATATACTAGAACCAATCTACTCCACCGACACTTTGACTCCTATAGGTTCTCAGATAAATAACTTCTACATTCCTTAACTAATAGGGCACGAAGCGCACCTTTTAGCATGATGCGCTTCGTAGCTCAAACATTCAATTGATTTTTCGCAACAACTCAAAGTCAGGCCCTATAACAAATGCTGCTGGCTCTTGAGAAGCACCTGTATATTTTTTTGAGAAAATAGGGATTGTTTGTACTGCAAACTCGGCAACCTCATGAGCACTAATCTTTGCATTTCTAGGCTGTATATCCGCCATCCCTTCCATACCTCGTGTCACCACGTAAGTAAACAACCCATGCCCCAACTCAGGAAGTTCAGCCGCTTTCTGGTCATATCTTGCAGCCGTTAAAACGACGACCCCGACAGATTTACTTAAATCACGACTAAAATGTCTTTGCGTATCCTGTAGATCACGAAATGCCGCAAGTCCTGCTGCAGAAAAACAAGAATCAATAATCACAAATACTTTTTGAGCGTTATTTTTAGCCAAAACATCCTGAAATTCTTTAGCAGAAATGCCTATTTTTGTATATTCATCAGTATTTTTTTGCAGCGTGGTTTCATAGGGTAAAAAATACCATTTCCTATCAATCGCAATACCATGCCCTGCCGCATAAACAACTAACACATCATCCTGAGAATATTGTTTTAAATTACCAAGGTAATTCAAAATATTTGTTTTTGTGGCCTGGTGATTATACAAGCCCTGATGCTCCACCTTGCCGTACTGTTCCAGGTTTTTATCTGCAATTATTTTAGCGATAGCAGTTGCGTCAGCGACACTATAATCCAGATTTAACCGGGGGTCGCTATATTCATTTATCCCAACAGAGACAACATGAATCGTTGGCATAATCTTT
>WTCN01000111.1 GCA_013138555.1 Methyloprofundus sp.
TTTAAGCCACAAGATCGTTATTATATTAATGAGCAAGGCTGGTGGTTTTTTACTGTTGATAGAGTAAGCGGACCTTTTGTAAATAAACCTGATTGTGTTGATGCGTGTCGACGGTATATACAAAAACGTGAGGGTGTTTTGTGAAAGCCAGATGGGTGCTTTCCAGCTACGCTACAAGCCTTTATTTTTTATAAATCAGGATAGGGTGGACAATGATTGTTTGTCCACCCTTTATTGCTATAAGAGAATGATGAATTTTACTAAGCGGGAAATTCAGTGTTAGTAGGTTTTCTCTATAGAGAAGAGTTAGCCATATAAATCAATCATTTTTTTAATTTGTTTGGAGAATTCTTCGATATTCCCTTCTGATACGGTTTCAATAGGAACAACTAAAGCAGCGCCATTGTCCAGGACGATATGGATATAATCTTTGATATGTTCTATACGCAGGATAGTTTTCCAGGGCATTTTATTTTTACCGCTAGGGGACTTTTCTGCTAATGCTTTAGGGTCAATTCTTAAAGTGTACTGACCAAACATCGCCTGTTTTTCTCTATCGGTATAACTTTTTAAGATTTGTCTGCGAAAGCTTAAAATAATAACCTGGGGGATGACAATTGCCCAGCAAATAGAAATGGTAACAATATAGAGAGCGGTACGATAATCGCTATAATATGACCAGAGAAATAGGCCAAAGACAGCTAGCATACCGGGAAAAAATAAACGGTTTCTTTTTAATTTCTTTTGTAAGTCTTCCGATTGATCTATTTGTAATTCGTTGTAATGTATTAAATCTCTTTCGCGGAATTCATATTCAATTTCAAGCATTGCCTAACCCTTTGTGTCTTTATATTTCAATGATGGATTTATAAAAAATATACCCGCCATACTGTTATTATTTTTAATCACGGTATTATAACCTCTACTCTACTCAGGTATGGAAGTTTTTAGCTTATATCCGCGAATGCAGTGAGTGCTTCTGTCAGGCTTGCAACAGGAAAGATCTGTAAACCGGCAATTGCTTTCTTGGGGGCGTTTGCTTTGGGGATAATGGCTTTTTTAAAGCCGTGTTTTGCTGCATCATTAAGTCGGGCATAGCCGTTGGCAACGGGTCTTATTTCGCCATTTAAACCCAGTTCACCAAAGAAAAAACTATCATGCGGGACAACCGTATCTTTTAGGCTGGACACAATGCTGACTAGTATGGCTAGGTCGGAGCTGGTTTCGGTAACTTTGATACCGCCCACGACATTGGCATAGATTTCATCACTGGCGGTAAATATGCCGCCATGTCGCGTTAAAATCGCCAGTAACATGGCTAGGCGGTTTTGATCAAAGCCCACTGCTAAACGGCGTGGGTTACCATACTGACATTCGGTGACCAATGCCTGAATTTCAACTAACAGTGGGCGAGTGCCTTCCCATAAGACAGTGACAACACTGCCTGGTGAAGGTTTTTCGGTGCGGTTTAGAAACATGGCGGAAGGGTTTTTGACTTCTTTTAATCCGCTACTATCCATGGCAAAAAAACCTAACTCACCGACACTGCCAAAGCGGTTTTTATCCGCTCTTAGTACTCTAAAACGCGCGTCATCGGTAGAGGCAAGAATCAGCTGGGTATCGACAATATGACTTAAGGTCATAGGGCCTGCTAAAGATTGATCTTTAGTGACATGGCCGACCATAAACACCGAGACATTATTTTGTTTGGCGTACTGGGTCAGGTAACTTGCCGACTCTTTGACTTGTGATACCGAACCCGGGGTTGATTCGGAAGTCTGCGTATGCATGACTTGGATAGAATCAATGACCAGAATGCGGGGTTTAAGATCATCTAGCACTTCACAAATGCGCTGTACCGAAGTCTCCGTTAGCATTTTGATTTTGTTCAAAGGGAGGTTAAGGCGTATGGCGCGTTGTGCAATTTGCTGTAAAGATTCTTCGCCTGATACATAGAGCACGGTGATGTCTTTTTCAGCAACCTTGGCAATAACCTGTAGTAACAGGGTGCTTTTCCCTGCACCTGGTGTACCACCAATCAGCACCATGCTGCCACGTACAATGCCTCCGCCTAGCACACGATCAAACTCGGAAATACCTGTTGATAGTCGTTCAGTTTGCTCAATAGTAACTTCGGAGAGTAACTGCACATTACTTTTTGTGCCACTATATCCTAAACGCTGGGTGTTTTCCGAAGCACTGCTTAGGCGCACCTCTTTAATGGTGTTCCATGCCTGACAGGCGCTACATTGTCCTGCCCAGCGAGGTGAGTCTGCACCGCAGTCTGTACAGACAAAGGCAGTATTTTTTTTTGCCATAGCGTTTATATTTCAATGGTAACTGGAAGCGAGGTCTTCAGCCCCGCTATCTCAATGCGGGGCTGAAGACCTCGACTCCAAAATAGTTGTAGATTTTATTTTGTGCACATTCCTAAACAGGGTGCGTGAGTTCAATAAGCTCTCTTGCTAATAATTTATTGCTATCTGAATCCTCTCCAAGCAGATGCTGGAGTAATGCACTCTTGTCTATATCAATATGTTCACATTTAAAACCGGCTTCATTGTCTATGACGTGACTGATAGATAAGTTCATTATAATGGCGCTTATTTCAGGTGCTTGTATCGTCAGGGTGTATAGCGATTCTATATTTTGCTGTTCCCAGGTGTGTTTAAAGCGGAGTAGGCAGCCGTGTAGAGACATATCAATAATTTCGCAGGGCCATTGGCTGTCTTCATGGGTGAGTACGGCTTGCAGCTTAGTTAATCGTTTCTGATAGTGGTTGCGCTTGCTTTCAAGGTTCATGATACTTTAACTCATAAAAAATTGCATGGGAACATTATCAATAAGAAGCACGTCGTTATTTTTTAGCAGTAGCGTTTTATCCGCTAGAGGAGCGTTATTGACTGTTATGCGTTCATCGGCTTCTAGCATGGAGACATAATAACCTCCTTTTCTATGGGTAACGATGATGATGCCTGCGCCACTACGGCCTAAACGGGTCATGGTTTTCTTGATCGGAATTAGGCGGCCTATATGCTTGCCCCCCATAACCTGAAGATTTGCTTCGGGGATATGTTTATTACTTGATAGTTCCTGATTAAGCACCTTGTTTCCCTTATCCGGTGAAGGAGGAGAGAGAATAGCTTCCGTGCTATTGTAGATAATACGGTGTTTACCTAGGGTAATAGTGTCGCCATTCTTTAACGAATGTTGCTTTAGCTGCTTGCCATTAATAATTAAAGGAAAATCAGCATTTAACTGTTTGATAACACACTTAGACTCATTTATTATGACGGCTGCATGAGCAGGGGCAATTGCTAAGCTATCAATAATCAGGTTATTAGTTTCATCTCGCCCAATATGAATAACGCCAGATTCGAATAATGAAGATTGTATCGGTTTGTCTTTAAAAAAAATGCTAAATTTTGCCATTTTATCGGGGGTATATTTGTGCTGTTTCTTTATTAGTATAGACGTATTTTCACAGTGTTGCTAAAAAACATAAGAGGTTTATTTATTTGGCGCTTTTAATGCCTTTAATCTAGTACAGCACCCTGTCAGTTTACTAACAAAAACATCCATCATTCCCGATTGCTTAAGCGCCTAGACTCCTGCTAGAAGCATGCAGGAATTATGGCTTAGTGACTAGCCTAGTTAAAGCGATAGTGAGTTGATAACACTTGGAGTGATGGGCGTAGCGCGCCCTTTGACCTTCTTGTAGTGAGTTTGCCGGATTACATTTTTTAATGCTGTGCAATAAAAAATCTAATCCAAGCTACACTGATTAGGGTGTATCTACAAAAAACTCAGTAAACTGTCGTTATTTTTAAGGTAAAAATTTAATCTGGGTGATCGTATGTTTGTTGCGGCTAATAATTTCTACCGGGTGATCATGTAGCATAAGGCTAGTCCCCGTTTGAGGTATGGTTTCCAGAAACTCAATGATTAAGCCATTGATTGTTTTCGGACCGTGCGTCGGTAAGTTCCAGTGTGTAATACGGTTGAGTTCTCTGATTGTGACACTACCATCTACGATATAGCTTCCGTCTTCCCGTTTCTTTACGTCAGCCTCTTCAATCATAATTTCACCGACGATCCCTTGTAGTAAATCATCCATGCTAACCAGGCCTTGTACATCGCCATATTCATCGACAACCAGGCCAATACGAGCCTGATCAAATTTAAAGTCCTGTATTTGTTTGTGTAGCGGAGTTGTTTCGGGGATGAAGAACGGTGTGATCAGGTTGTTGCTGATATCCTGTTTGCTGAAATCATCTTTATCAAAAAGCTGGGTCAGTATGGTTCTTAGATGTAAAAAACCTATAACGCGATCTATACTTTCTTTGTAGACAGGGATGCGTGTGTATTGACTTTTTTTGAGCTGGTAAATGATGTCCTCTAATGGGTCCTCTATATTGATGCCCATAATTTCATTGCGAGGTGTCATGATGTCTTCGACAGTGGCACTTTCAAGATCAATGATACCCAGTAAAATATTTTTATATTTTTCTGGCATAATCGAGTCTGTTTCGGCAACGATACTTTTCAGCTCGTCTTTATTGAGTGTTGCATGGTTATGTTCGTGAGCTTTAATACCAAAAATGCGCAGTAAGCCGTTGGCAATCAGATTTACAAACCAGACGATAGGGTAAAAAATCTTCAGTAAAGGGGTATAAATCCAGGATGCCGGGAACGCTAGTATTTCTGGCTTAAGGGCTGCCAGTGTTTTAGGGGCAACTTCCGAGAAGATGAGTACTACCAGTGTCAGAATCCCTGCCGCTATTGCGATACCTTCATCTCCCATAAGGCGCATGCCGATAATCGTTGCCAGAGACGATGCCAGAATATTAACAAAGTTGTTACCCAGTAAAATCAGACCCAAGAGGCGATCAGGCCGTTTTAGTAGTCTCTGGGCTTTTTTTGCGCTTTTATGCCCTTGTTTGACGAGATGTTGAAGGCGATAGCGATTGAGCGTCATTAACGCTGTTTCGGAGCCTGAGAAAAACGCAGACAAACAAAGTAAGACGGCGAGTACAGCGAAAAGTATACTAAGAGGAATATCGTTCAAGAATAGATGCTAGGTTTAGTTAAGTTATGTATAGTTTCTATGATGCAAAAAGATTGTCAAGTATAAGTAGGGAGAAAACCTTATTAAAATTAATATGAATAATGAAATTACATTAATTATTTTCTGTAATGTTTTGATTTATCGGTGTTGTTATGGGAGGGCTGTCAAAAAGCTATTTGGATTTAATTTTAATCAAAGGCGTTATGATGGGCTCTTTTTATGGGCTATGGTTTTGCATATTTATGTCAGGTAACTTTCATAGCCATGCAAAAGTAGTTTATACTTTTTGCAGGTTATTCTTCTAGTTTTTAGTGCTTTTTAGGAGAAGAGTCCTCTTTTAGCAGAGGTAACCACCTAGGAACACTGTTTTTGTAGCTTATCCACTCAGCAGTAAATTTTTTTTCTGCCCAGGGCTCTTCATGCATCTTTACTCTGAGGTCAAAAGCTAAAGATAAAAATAGCGTAAACCCGAAAACGATAGGGGATGCCGTGATGATGACCCAGCCTAATAAAATAAAGATAACACCAACATACATCGGGTTTCGGGTATATTGATATAGACCGACTGTCACCAGTTTTTTAGGGGGGTCCCAGGGTGCTAAAGTGCCTTTTCCTGATACATAAAAGTCTCTTACGCAATATAAAAGAATACTTAAGCCAAATCCTAGTATCAGGAGTCCGAAAAAATTTCCTTCAGCTTTGTAAGGATCAGAGCTCGCTAACATGTAAGGAACGACACCAGCGACGATGGCAGGAACCATTAAAAAAGCCATAAGGGCACGTAGAAACATTTTAATATTAAGTGAAAAGTGTTGAATAAAGCGACTGTCGTCGCCGAAGAAACTTAAACTGGCCTGGTGTGGTCCAGTTAAATATATTATGATTTTATCATAAACTTGATACCTTATTGATCTTGATCTTGAACTTGAACTTGAACTTGAACTTGAGCCTTGAATCCCGAACCTGTGCCAATCAAGGCTGCAATGATATTTTTCTGTATTTCCGATGAGCCCGAGAATAAACGGCTTGCCATCGCATCTTGAACCAGTGTGGTCATTTTATTTTCTGCCATTAAACCTTTAGTGCCTAAGATATGGACAGCATCCAGGCTAGACTGCAAGAAAGCCTCACTGGCAAATAATTTGGTTTGTGCGCTGGCTAAGCTGATGCGCTTGCCAGAGTCCTTTAATCTTGCGCATTCATTTACCCAGAGTAGACAGGTTTCCAGGCGGCACTTCATATCGGCAATTTTATGGCTAATCGCTTGGTTGGCACCTAAGTGCTGTTCATTGACTCGGCGCTGTCTGCTGAATTGTATGACTTGCTCCAGTTGCCACTGCATAATGCCGATAATCCCGGCAAAAATAAAGGCTCTTTCCAGTTCTAGTGCGTTTTGTATCATCATCCCGCCTGCCCCTGTTTTTCCAAGCTGACGGTCTAAGGGAATCTGGCAGTCTTTAAGGATAATATCGCCCATTGTGGCAGTGGCACAGCCTGTGACATTGGGCGAGTCGCTGAAATCTGCACCTGTATCATCTTGCTTAACCAGGAAAGCAGCGAGTTTGCCCTCTAATTTTGCATAGATTAGTAAAACATCCGCAATGGGGGTATTGGTGATAAAGCGTTTATGACCATTGATAATAAAGCCTGTATCTGTCTGTTTTACCTGTGTTTCTATGGCATTTATATCAGAGCCGGCCTGAGGTTCTGTAATCGCGTGCCCACCGATGAAATCACCTGCTAGCAGGGCAGGTAGCCAATTTTGTTTTTGCGCTTCAGTGCCGTAAAGTATGAGTGGAAAAATAGAGCCCCAGAGATGCGCATTAATGGATAAAATCAAGCCGCTATCCTGACAATGCCTACCTAAGTTTAGATGGGCCTGGAGTAATGCATGAAAGTCATCGCCATGTCCGCCTAGCTCGGAGCTAATAGCATGTTTTAAGAGCCCTTGCTGTGAGCAGTAACGCAGTCGTTGTCGGGAGGCATGAATATCGCCGCTAGGGGGAAGTTGCTGGTATTGGGTCATAAGGGGTATTTTTACAGGGTTATTTAAACAGCTTTTGTATTGCCTGGTAATCTGTTTTTCCATTCGATAAGCAAGGCAAAGCCTCTAGCACAATAAATTTACAGGGTTGCATATAAGGCGCAAGTTGCTGGCGTAAAGGTTTGATAGCATCCGTTAGGCTAGTCGCGTCTTTTAATACGATTGCTGCGGCAGGCCGTTGTCCACTCGCGATGTCTTTTATGCCTACTACTGCACAGCTTTCAATGTTATCCAACTGATTAATGCATTGCTCGATTTCAGCCGGTTCAACCCGATAGCCCGAGCATTTTAGCATACGATCGAGTCTGCCAGAATAGAGGTATTCGCCTTGTTTATTCAGCGATACTTTATCCCCGGTAGGGTAGAAGCCAGTTTTAAGTGGCTGTAGTTTACCCCGCTGCCAATACCCTGAAAAATTATTCAGGCTATTGACTAATAATTCACCGCTTGCTGAATCAATTTTTAAGTGTGTGTCACATGCGGCGTTACCAATTGGAATAGTCTGGTCGCTTATCAGGCGCTGGCGGTCTACCTGCCAATAACAGCAGACATTGGTTTCGGTGGGGCCATATAAATTATACAGTTCGGTATCTGCTAATAAGTCAGACAGTTTTATTAAATGTTGAGTCGGGAAAACTTCGC
>WTCN01000289.1 GCA_013138555.1 Methyloprofundus sp.
GATTCCGTAGGTTGGGGTGAGCTTGCGAACCCCAACAATCAATGGCTTACCTAGCCTCAGTTGTTGGGGTTCATGCTTCACCCCAACCTACACATAATACTTTCACAGTCTCTAAAGCCCCTCCTACGCGACTTAATCTTCGCGCTTAAATTCACCTTCAATCACACCGGGTTGCGCTTTTGGCTTTTGCTGTGATGTAGCCTCTGCCTGTACCAAACGCTTTTCAATAATATATTGAGCAATTTTTTTGCGCACCGGAGGAATCAGGCAAGCAAAACCTATCACATCAGTAAAAAATCCCGGGGTTAATAATAATGCCCCCCCTACCAATAATATTGGCCCTTCAACCATTTCATAAGCAGGAATTTCTCCTTTTTGTAAATTATCCTGAAAACGCTGCCAGGTTGCCATTCCTTGCTGTCTTAACAAACCGACCCCAATAATGGCTGTGAGCACAACTAAAGCGATAGTAGGAAATACCCCCACTATGCCACCGATTTGTAATAACAAATATATTTCAATAAAGGGGACAATTAAAAAAACTAAAAACACTATTTGTACTGGGTTCATAATATGGCTCTTTTTGTTATTCGGTTAGTAAATATTTGCTTATTTTGTTGTCTATTAAGACTACAATAAGGGTTTTTTTGAAAAAAGCAAATACGCTGCACTATTGTTTTTTAGTCTTACCCTCCTTAATTTATTCCTCTCTTTACCCTATCACACCAACTCATATTAAGTACCTGCCCTGACTTTATAACAGCCAAACGACTAGCAACACAAATCGTTGAAATTAATCTGGCTGCCTGTGTTAATATCTTGCCTAATTTAAGTTCTCTTTATCGCTGGCAAGCCAAAGTCGACGTTGCACAGGGATTGCCTGAATATTTACAATGGATCACTTCATGCACCACTTTAAAATAATTTTTATCTTCCTGATTGTTCTTTTTAGTCAATCAACATATGCTGTCAACCCTGATGATTTATTACCTCCAGAACAAGCATTTAAAGTCTCAGCCCAGCCTACAGATGATGGGCATGTACTGATTTCCTGGGAGATTGCCGAAGGCTACTATTTATATCGTAAGAAAATCACCTTTAGCTCAAAAACAGAATCTGTCAGCATCGACAATGCAGACTTACCCGCCGGAGAGATTAAGCACGACCCATTTTTTGGCGACATGGTCATTTACCGGCAGCAGATTGAAAGCCGTTTAACATTAAATAGACCCGATGCAGCATTGGCATTCAGCTTATTAGTCAAGCATCAAGGATGTGCGGACAAGGGGCTTTGTTATCCCCCACAAAAAACACGACTGACGATACAACTGCCTGCCCTAACAGCTCAAGCAACGACAAAAAGCTTTGACCCTATACAGAAACTGAGTGAAAGCTTTAATTTAGGCTTAAATTTATTTAAGGATGAATTACTCCCTGCCGATCAAGCTTTTCAATTTTTTGCAACGGTCAATAACGGGAAAAACCTGCAAGTTAACTGGAAAATTGCCGAAGGCTATTATCTATATCGAGAAAAATTTGACCTACAGCTTTTAGGAACGACTGACACCCAGTTACTCAGCTACGATATTCCCCATGGAACAGCGAAATATGACGAGGCCTTTGGCGATGTAGAAATTTTACATGACAGGCTAAGCTTCACTGTACCACTGAGTCGTAGCAATATTGCCGAGCACACGATTACTCTCAAAGCTAAGTTTCAGGGCTGTGCCGAGCGTGGTGTTTGTTACCCTCCCATGGAAAAAACAGTTAATTTATTATTGCCTGCGACCTCGACTGCGGTGATCGCAAATTTCCCTATTGAGATTAAAAAAAAACCTGTGTCTGAACAAGACCTTATTATTCAGTCCTTACAGCAAGACTCATTTGGACTCACCCTGCTCAGCTTTTTAGGTTTTGGCTTATTATTGGCCTTTACTCCCTGCGTGTTTCCAATGATTCCTATCTTATCCGGTATTATTGTCGGCCAGGGTAAAGATATTACTCACCGCAAGGCTTTTTTTCTATCCTTGAGTTTTGTGCTCGCATCGGCGATTACCTATACCATTTTTGGTATTCTTGCGGCCTTATTTGGCAGCAATCTTCAGGCGACCTTTCAGGCTCCCTGGATTATTTATCTATTTAGCGGCATTTTCATTGCACTCTCTTTATCAATGTTCGGCTTCTATAATCTGGAAATACCAAAATCATTGCAGTCCCGTTTACATAATGTCAGTGACCACCACCGTGATGGTTCATTTATCGGTGCCGCAATTATGGGTGTGTTTTCTTCCTTAATTGTTGGCCCTTGTGTCGCTGCACCATTAGCTGCTGCTTTAATGTATATCGGCCAGACAGGCGATGTTGTCTTAGGTGGATCTGCGTTATTTGTTATGGGCTTTGGCATGGGGGTTCCGCTGTTGATTATTGGCGCGTCTGCAGGTAGCTTATTACCTAAGGCAGGACACTGGCTAAATGCCAGTAAATCCATTTTTGGCGTGATTATGCTTGCCGTTGCCGTATGGATGCTAGAACGGGTGATTGCTCCGGAATTGACCATGCTGTTCTGGGCAATGCTATGTATTATTCCCGCTATTTATCTACGTGTGCTAGACCCTTTACCCGCTATTGATAGTGGCTGGCACAAATTATGGAAAGGTTCAGGGGTCATTTTATTTACTTATGGCTTACTGATTTTAATTGGTCTGAGTGCTGGCAGTAGCAACCCTCTACAGCCGCTTAAAGGTCTCTATGCAGGCTCCTCTAAGCAACACGAAGAAGCCCCTTTAGCTTTTAAGCGGGTAGCATCATTGGCAGAATTAAATCAGCAACTACAAGTCGCGAGTGCAAATGGACAGTGGGTCATGCTGGATTTTTATGCCGACTGGTGCATTAGCTGTAAAGAAATGGAAAGCTATACATTGAGTAACCCGGAGGTGAAACAGGCACTGGCTGATTTTGTTGTGCTACAGGTTGATATCACTAAAAATAATGCTGATGATAAGGCACTCTTAAAAGCCTTTCATTTAATTGGCCCCCCTGCCATCTTGTTTTTTGACCTAAACCAGCAAGAACAGACCGATGCAAGAGTGATTGGTTTCCAGGACACAAAAACCTTTTTGCAACATTTGTCTGAGCTACAATATTAACCTTGTCCTTAAGCGATCTTTCATTATGCCTAAACTGTTAATTACTTTTATATTGGTTTCCCTGCTATTACTAAGTGCCCTATTTGCGCGGCACCAAAGTCAAAAAGAAGCTCAGGCACAACAACCAACCCCATTAACTGAATTTTCTCTACCTGACCTTTCCGGCACTCTCCACCCTATTACAGACTGGCAAGGTAAAATTCTTATCATTAATTTCTGGGCTACCTGGTGCCCACCCTGCCTTAAGGAAATTCCCGAGTTTATTGAGTTGCAAACTGAGTATGCAGAACAAAATGTACAGTTTATTGGCATTGCTATTGATAAGCCGCATTTAGTGGATGATTATTTAAGCTTTATTGATATTAATTACCCTATTTTGATAGCGGAGACTGAGGGCGGAATACTTTCTCATAAATTAGGCAATAGACTGAATGCCGTCCCCTTTACCGTCATAGTAAACCAGCGCAGCCAGATTGTTTTTCGTCACCCAGGCGAATTATCTAAACAAAAATTACGTGAACTGATTAAACCGTTACTAACAACTAAGGAGACTCAGTTAATCACGACTATCAGGTTATAAAGTAACAAAAAAACGGCTAGTTTTGTCGCGAACTGTTGCTAAAAAACATATATCTGGACAAAACCTTACAAATTAGGCAAAATTAGCACCTACTTACGTAAAATAATAAAAACATAACGTACAGAATGGCAAAAATTACAATTCTTAATGGCCCTAACCTCAACCTTCTTGGCGTAAGAGAACCGGGTCATTATGGCAATAAAACACTCGCTGATATCCAGAAAAGTACTGAATCCCTTGCTACACAGGCAGGACATACTTTAAATTTTTATCAGAATAATGCAGAGCATGAAATTGTTGAACTGATTCACCAGGCTTTTGCGGATCAGGTTGATTTTATCATTATCAACCCCGCTGCATTTACACATACCAGCGTCGCGATTCGCGATGCCTTATTAGCAACAAAAATTCCTTTTATAGAAGTCCATCTATCCAATGTTCACGCCCGGGAGCCGTTTCGTAAACACTCCTATTTCTCTGATATAGCAGAAGGCGTTATTTGTGGACTTGGAGCAACCGGATATGAACTGGCCTTACAGGCCGCTGACCAGATATTACTTGGGAGAAAATAAATCGTGGATATTAGAAAAATAAAAAAACTGATCGAAATTATCGAAGAATCTGACATTGCCGAAATCGAAATTACCGAAGGTGAAGAATCTGTACGTATTAACCGCTACTCAACAGCTATCGCACCCGTTGCAATTGCACCTGCTCCAGTCGCTGTTGCAGCAACTGCTGCTCCGGTTACAAGTGAACCAGTAGCGAGCGAGCCATCAGGCCACGCTGTTAAATCACCCATGGTAGGTACATTCTACCGCTCGGCTTCACCTGGCTCAGCCCCTTTTGTGGAGGTTGGTCACTCAGTAAAAGAAGGCGATACACTTTGTATTATCGAAGCAATGAAGATTCTTAATCAGATAGAGGCGGATAAAAGTGGTGTTATCAAGCAAATCTTAATTGAGAATGCGCAAGCCGTTGAATATGATCAAGCATTATTCATCATAGAATAATAATAGCGAGGTAAAACTTATGTTCGATAAACTTGTTATTGCTAACCGTGGTGAGATTGCTTTACGTATTTTACGTGCCTGTCGTGAATTAGGTATTAAAACGGTTGCTGTTTATTCCAGTGCTGATCGTGATTTAAAGCATGTTCGTCTGGCTGATGAGGCCATTTGTATTGGCCCGGCTGCCTCTATAGATAGTTACTTAAATATTCCCGCACTTATCAGTGCTGCCGAAGTGACTGATGCAGAAGCCATTCATCCAGGCTATGGTTTTTTAGCAGAAAGTGCTGAATTTTCTGAAAAGGTAAAACAAAGCGGCTTTACCTTTGTAGGGCCTGAAGCAGACACTATTCGTGTCATGGGCGATAAAATCGAGGCTAAAAAAGCGATGATAGCCTCAGGCATTCCTTGCGTCCCTGGTAATGGAGAGCCATTAGGGGATGATAACGCGACGAATATGAAACTAGCAGAAGGAATCGGCTACCCAATCATTATTAAAGCCTCAGGTGGTGGGGGTGGACGAGGCATGCGTACCGTGCATACCGAAGGTGCACTAATCAGCTCTATTGCCTTGACTAAATCTGAAGCCGGCTCATTTTTTGGCAATGATGCCGTGTATATGGAAAAGTTTCTGGAAGACCCGCGCCATATTGAAATTCAGATACTTTCTGATGCGCATGGTAATGCCGTCCATTTAGGTGAACGTGACTGCTCTATGCAGCGCCGCCACCAAAAAGTCGTTGAAGAAGCGCCCGCACCAGGCATTACCGAAGAACAGCGCAAATTTATTGGTGAACGCTGTGCAAAAGCCTGTATTGACATTGGCTATTTAGGTGCGGGGACATTTGAGTTTCTGTTTGAGAACGGCGAGTTCTACTTTATCGAAATGAATACCCGCGTTCAGGTCGAGCACCCGGTAACGGAAATGGTGACAGGCATTGATATTGTCAAAGAGCAATTACGTATTGCCGCTGGTGAACCACTTTCCTTTACTCAGGATGATGTTGTTTTACGTGGTCATGCCATTGAATGTCGTTTGAATGCAGAAGACCCTGTTACTTTTATGCCATGCCCGGGCACTATTGAACTTTTCCATATGCCAGGCGGCCCTGGTATTCGTTGTGAAACGCATATCTATAATGGCTATAAGGTTCCCCCTTATTACGATTCCATGATTGGTAAACTAATTGCACATGGTGATGATAGAACGAGTGCTATTGCACGTATGCGCACCGCTTTAAGTGAAATGGTCATAGATGGTATTAAGACAAATATCCCATTACAACAGGATATTATGGCTGATAGTGCTTTTGCAGCGGGTGGTCAGAATATCCATTATTTAGAAAAGAAACTGGGTATGAGTTAAGCGAGTTTGTCGGGTTATCTTTCATGAATGGATCTACACTTTGGCTACACACTTAAGGCGGGACAGGTTCTTTTGCAAAAAAGTAGGGTGGGCAGTTTTTTTTGCCCACCATCAGGGATGAATTACGGTGGGCAGAAAAGATTGCCCACCCTACAAACTGAATACCCCGCTTCCGCAAAAGTGCAAACTATAAAATGTAGGGGGCAACCCCTTGTGGTTTTGCCCCCTACAAAATATATTAACCAGCTGCTAAAACCCACCACTCTACTCAATCAAATTATTATGGCCTGGCATCAAATTTCCGTGACAAGCAACGAAGTCGTTACAGCTGATATTTCCGATTTTCTTAGCGAATTAGGCGCAGTCTCAGTCACCTTTATGAGTGCTGAATCCCAACCTGTCTACGAACCGGATATAGGCGAAACCAGAATCTGGGAGCAAACAAAAACCATCGCTCTATTTGAGCTTGATGCCTCTCCAGACATCATCAAAACCTTGTTATTTCAGCAATTTACAGAAAACACCCTACATGACTGGTATGCTGAAATACTACAAGACCAAACCTGGGAACGTGCATGGATGGAGCATTTTCAGCCAATGCAATTTGCTGAGCGCCTATGGGTCTACCCCTCAGGTCAAGAGCAGTCCAAACCGGGAACCGTTAGCTTAATTCTTGACCCAGGACTAGCCTTTGGCTCAGGCACTCACCCAACCACCGCCCTCTGTCTGAAATGGCTAGCGGAACATGATGTGACAGGAAAAACAGTGATTGATTTTGGCTGCGGTTCCGGGATTTTAGCGGTTGCTGCTGTATTACTCGGGGCAAAAGAAGCACATGCGATTGATATAGACCCCCAGGCACTGACTGCAACACAAGATAATGCCCAGAAAAATAAGGTCGCCAGCAAAATTAAAACCTATCTACCTGAGGAATTTACCCCTTTTGAGGCAGACATAGTGCTGGCAAATATCCTCGCTAAGCCACTGATTGAATTATCTGAAAATATCAGTGCGCTTGCTCAAACTCAAGGTCAATTAGTTTTATCTGGCATACTCAAAGAACAGGCAGACTCAGTCAGTAGCACCTACCAAAAGCAGTTTAACATGAACACAGCCGTGATTCAGGGCGACTGGTGCCGACTGGATGGCATCAAAAAATAAAAGCCTATGTACACTCTTTGCCCACAGTGTCACCACTCTCAACAAATTAGCCGTAAACAGCTTAAAAAAAAGCGGGGGCAGCAGCTTAGCTGCCCTGAGTGTAAACAACAATTTAATGCCACTCTGACATTAAGCAAGAAAGCCCCTCAAGCATCTTCTGAAGAAACTCAAGTAACGCCTCCTAAAAAAACACAAGTGCTAATACAGGATGCACAAATTCCCGAACTCCCAGCACTTAAAAAAGCCAAAAACGCCTCCCCTGAAGAAAGTGAAACGATTGATAAGCCTGTTATTGAACTCTATGACTGGCAAAAACCTCCCCCCCCCTATCGTCCCGACCGATGGCTCATGGGGCTTATTCTAGGACTTGGCTTATTAACTTATCAAGTTTATTATTTTAAAGGTTACTCACTCAGCCAAGACCCCCAAATACGCCCCTGGTTAAACAGCCTTAAGCTCCCTCTTGCCGCTTATCGCAAACCACTGGAATTTACCACCGTCGGTAGCTCATTACAGCCTTCAGATAAAGATCATTACCGCCTTCAGGTAAGCCTGGTTAATCACGCTGATTTCCCTCAGCCTCCCCCCTACCTACAATTAACACTACAAAATTTCTATGGCGGCATCTTTTCGCAAAGAATATTTAGCCCACAAGAATACCTCAGTAAAACCGAGGCTAGCACCCTCATCAAGGACTCAGCCACTTTAGATATTGATTTTCTTATTGCAGTGCCTGCGGAGGAGATTGGGGGTTATAGTATAGAGTTAAAATAAAGGTAAATGACATCACCCCACTATCTTGACAAAACCTTCCCCCACTTCAGGAATTATCCCCTCCTCTCCCTATTGTTGGTTATAATATTTACATTCATCTTAACAACAAAAACACACTATGGCTCACCCTGAATTATTTTTAAAAAAGAACGAGGACAAACGCTTACGCCTGGGACACCTCTGGGTATTCAGTAATGAAGTAGATACTAAGCGTAACCCTCTTAGCCTATACAATGCCGGAGATCTGGTTAAAGTTTGTGCGAGTGATGGTAAGGTGCTTGGAACAGCTTATATCAATCCTAATACGCTTATTTGCGCGCGTATGCTATCCAGAAAGCCTAGCTTGAAACTAGGTAATAAGGTCTTTACTGCACGCATTGCAAAAGCATTGGCTTTACGCGAGCGTTTTTATGACAAACCTTATTATCGACTGGTTTTTTCTGAAAGTGATGGTTTACCCGGTTTAGTGATAGACCGCTTCGGTGATGTACTGTCGGTACAAATCACCACGGCGGGGATAGAGCGCCAGAAAGAACCTTTGATTGAAGTATTAATTGAACTCCTACAACCGCGCGCCATTTTGCTCAAAAATGACAACCCACAAAGACAACTTGAAGGCTTGTCGATGGAAACTGAGCTTATCTATGGTGAGTTGCCAGAGCAGCTGATTATCGAAGAAAATAATGCGCGTTACAAGCTTGATGTTTTAAACGGTCAGAAAACCGGCTGGTTTTATGATCATCGCAGTAGCCGTGCTGAATTAGCTAAACTAGCCAAAGGTAAAACCGTGTTAGATTTATTTTCTTATACCGGCGCATGGGGAATTCCTGCGGCAATGAATGGTGCTCAGCAGGTTGTGTGTGTTGATGCATCAGCCAGTGCCATTGCATTAGCAGAGCAGAATGCCGAATTAAACCAGGTTAGTGATACGGTGCAGTGCGTACAAAGTGATGTGTTTGAGTATTTAAAACAGGCACGTTTAGAGCAGCAGCGTTTTGATATTGTGGTCTTAGACCCCCCTGCTCTGGTGAAGCGTAAAAAAGACTTTAAAGCAGGCTATGAAGCGTACCGCCGCCTTAACCATTTGGCTCTGCAAGTGCTGGCAAAGGATGGCATTCTGGTGTCTGCATCCTGCTCTTATCACTTAAGCAAGGCAAACCTGCATGAGATTCTACGCTCCTCAGCACGCCATATTGATAGAAATTTAACGATTGTTGCGACAGGCGGTCAGGCTCCTGATCATCCTATTCACCCAGCTATTTCTGAAACCGAATATTTAAAAACCTATTTTTGTGCGGTGTCTGAAAGTCTATAGATTCTCAGTTGTAGGATGGGCAAAGGAGCTTTATCCCGTGCCCATCACTAATACCGTAAAAGATGGGCACGAAAAAGCCCTTTGCCCATCCTACATTCCTCTTTTCTTATGATGCCTTCTGTTCGCCTAAAAGGCGAAGGTTTTAACCCTATGAATAGAAAATAAAAAGGGCGGCTTATATAGCCGCCCTTTTTTATTTAACTCTCCATTTACCTGACTTAACAGCCTCTTTTAGGGTGACATTTTGTACTTCCACCACCAGTGCCTCCCCCCGTATCTCCACCACTAGAAAGTGTTTTGACTATTGCGACATTAACCACAACGGTTGAGCTGAGTTCGCCATCAGAAACAGTGTAAGTAAAACTATCCCCCCCTCTATTCTTACCAGAAACCGTATAAGTAATCGTACCATCACTATTGACCTGCGTTGTGCCTTTGCCGCCATTTGTTGCCGATATAACAGTTAATGCCAACCCTTCCGGGTCAATATCATTCGTCAGCACATCAATAACAACACTTCCTCTAAGCAGAACTTCTGCGTTATCAGCTCCTCCGACAGGTGCTTCATTCACTTTGATCACATCAACGCTAACGGTACTGGTAGCAAACCCACCAGCACCATCAGTGATGGTGTAGTCAAAACTATCAGCCCCCGTATAAGCAGCATTAGGTAGATACACAATCATATTACCCTGAATAGCAACATCACCATGTGCAGGGACAGACGTAGAGTAAAGCTGCAATGCCTCGCCCTCAGGTTCAATATCATTCGCTAAAACATCAATGATAGTCTCAGTATTTTCACTAACAAGCTCATAATCATCATTACTTTCTGGTGCGATATTAGTCAGTGTCCTTGCACTATAGGTCATAGACCAGTTTGTTTCATTGCCTGAATTATCTCGCGCTCTGACCTGATAAGTATAATCTGTATCGGCATCTAAACCTGTTGCAGTATAGTTTGTTGCAGACTGCCATACACTTGCAATACAGGCACTCCCCCCAGTCGAACAGATAAATTGATATTCAACAAACCCGGAATCATCATTAGCATCAACAGCGGTCATACTTATGCTGCTTTTACTGATAGCTACTGGAGCAGTAGACCACCCCATTGGGTCTGGATTAGGTGCCGTTGTATCATCACTGATTGCCGCCACTGTTCCCGAAATATAATACTGACCTAAACTACCGTAATCAGAATAAGGGGAGTCAGCGTTTGCAACACCTGCCACTGTCAGGTAATACCGCCCTGCTGCCAGATTCGCACTGATCAGTGCATGGGTATCATCGACTGGGTCACTCATTGTTATTTCTATACCTGACTCATCATAAAGTATGACTTGCAGATCAAGATTAGAGCCACGCTTACTGGTGCGAGTATAGGCATCCCAGGCAGGCGTAATACTTATATCAATCATGCCCGCCGCAGCATCAAAATAAAAGCTATCGATATCGCTACTGGATTCAATAATGCCTTTATTATCCGGGCGTTGATTTAAAGGGTCAAATTCAGGGTTACTACTGGCAAGATACCCGTTAGCATCCACTAATAAAGGGGTTGCCAAATCAAGTGTATTTGCATGATCATCATTTCGGTAAGATAATTTTCCACTAATAATCGCCAGGTCATCCTCAGTATTGCTAGCGCCTGTATACTCCCCCTTACTCCACTGGGTTACATTGGAGTAGTAACCCACTCCCATAACGGGGGCCCAGCTTGTAAAGCCAGTACCATGCCCATCATAATATCCGACAGTACTCGTACCATCATGCGATAAACCTAAATTATGTCCTAATTCATGCGAGGCAGCTTCGGAAATATAATAAGGTGCCTTGGCTAAATTATCGTAATAAACTAAAGCTGGCTGGTAATATTCATAGTTTGACCTTCCCCAAACATTAACATAGGCAACACCACCTGCAGTGTCTGCTGGCATAGGGACACCAGACTCATCATGATCACTGGTAATTAAAATATGTCCAGTGTTGGGGCCAAACGAGAGCGGCATCTCAGTCGTGACATCAATATCAAAAGGCGCTAGATCCTCGGCGATACGATGCCATATCTCCCCTATATCCACTCTTTCTGCTGCTGAAAATGTACTGGGATCAGAATCTTTATCAAATGGTTTAGCCTGGTAACTGCTAACGGCATTGTTCCATGCCGTTCCTGAAATAGTATAGCCCTTGAAATTAACATAGACAGTATTAGCCGCACCCGGCTTACTGTGTAACTTAAAGGTATCAACTGGATTTATCCCCTCTAAAGCAGGGTCAGTTTCTAATTCTTCCTGAGTAATTTCTTCAGGTAAAACAGTATCCTGATAAAACACGGCACCATCACTATCAACATCAAGAAATTCAGTATCATGTTCTGGAAAGTTAAAACTATGCAACCATTTCATTGCCTTTTGCTTTGCCGGAGCAGGCAGGCTATCAAGCTTGCTCTTCAGTCGACTGACAGGTAGCTGATCAATCGTAAAAGGGGCGGCAGCACCAAACATTTTATCTTCACTGGGACTTGCCATCACGCTTCCTACTGTTAAAGGAAGTACTAACAATGCGTAGGGGGCCGCTGTTCGTAATTTCATAATGTTGATTACCTATAAAAAAATTAAAAACTGTGGGGTAAATTTACAGGATTGATAAGGTATTTTTTGTGACCTAATCGACAATTTTTAAAAGTCAGATCCTTATCATATTTAGCATGCTAGGCATTAAGTTTTAAATATCTGGCATATAAAATCAGCAATAAATTAAACTATGTTATTTAACTTATTCAAACAACACTATATCCCACCTTTTTATATAGAAGCATCGTCATTAAAACAAATTTTACCTTAAGTTTCATAAGCTTAAAAGTTGGCTTACTTTTTGTATGAGTATGTAAATATTCTTAACTTAATTGTCCAGCAAAATATGAGCACTCAACAATCATTACA
>WTCN01000233.1 GCA_013138555.1 Methyloprofundus sp.
GTAAACAAGCGAATCACAGTAAAAATCATGGTCTGGGTCATTTTTATAGAGGGAGCACTGCCCGGTATTTCAGCAGCATAAGCATCAATGGAATCATTCATAAACTTAACCAACCCAGCTTGAGCCACCTCATTTTTTGATGAACCTTGAAGCTTGCCATCCTTTTTATTTTTCTGCATTGCCTCTTGTAATTCTGCTTCCATCAGGGCAGCTTGTTTTTTTAGCCACTCTTCACTTTGAGCCGGCATATCCCCGAAAGCATGCTGATAAATACAAATGACATCGAAGCATAAATCCATAAATAGGTGCGCCATATCCTGGTTCTGTGCGCTAATCATCGTCGGAAATAGGCTAAATATTGTCTGGGATAATATGGGCTGGTCTGCCTGAAATTGTTCAATGATTGATCGCCCTGTCTCTTGATCAATATTTTTTGCGTATTCAATCGCTTTATAAAGTTCGCCGTCTATAAGTTCGTGCATGAGTTTTAATAATCGAGAAATATGATATGGAGTCATATCATATCATACGATATTTTCATTCACCCTATATCTGACACGGCTTACACGCATTAATTACTTGGAAATCTCCCCCCTTTTGTGTAAAAAATGGAATTCAGGTTCGCGGTCATTTTATAAGTCATGAATTCAGGCGTTATTATATCGTTTAGAGTACAATAACCGCTGCCATTCTACATCATGATATTTTTAAAATCCTGACTATTTAAGCCTCAATATTGATAGCTCCCCCGTTAAACTTGATCAACTATGATTGAAACAATCTATATAGAAGAAGATATTCTGCAACACCCACGTGTTTTAGACATTTGCGCGCGTTTTCCCAAGGCTCGAAAGATTACCTGCGGACGTTATGGTGAAGTATTTAACCCTAAAGCGCAGAATTTTCGCTTACAAAAACAACAACCGGCTTTAATTCTTGCGGAAAAATACCGAGGTTTTATGCTCCAGGCTCCACCTCATTACGGTATTGGTGCCGCGCATAATTATTATTTTTCACATATGCTGAATTGCCTGTACGATTGTCGCTATTGCTTTCTACAGGGTATGTACCAATCGGCAAACTATGTTTTATTTGTTAATTACGAAGACTATTTTGCTGACATTCAACGACTCTGCTCTGAAACGCCAGATGAAGCGGTACACTTTTTTTCAGGCTATGATTGTGACAGCCTGGCTTTAGAGCCTGTGACTGATTTTGCCAAAGAATTTTTACCGATTATTCGTTCAATACCCAATGCCTGGATGGAATTACGTACCAAAAGTACTCAGGTGCGCCATCTTATGGACAGCATCCCTTTTGAACGCTGTATCGTGGCGTTTAGTTTTACCCCTGACGAAATTGCTACCGCGCTGGAACATAAAGCCCCATCTATTTTTAAACGCCTGGATGCACTGAGTAAGCTACAGGCGCAAGGCTGGCCAATTGGCTTACGCTTTGATCCGATTATTTATGAAGATAATTATCAGCAACATTATCAGACTTTATTTAAAACAGTCTTTGCCAAAATTAACCCTGATACATTGCATTCGGTTAGCTTAGGAGTCTTTCGCCTACCCGATAAGTATTTTAAAAAAATTCACAAGCTTTACCCGCAAGAAAAACTGTTTGCCAGTCCTCTGGAGTCTAAGTCGGGGATGATGTCGTATAAAACGGCATTAGAAGAAGATATGATGGCTTTTTGTACGGCGGAATTACTGCGCTATATTCCTGAAGAGAAATTTTTTCCATGCAGCCTGTAAAAAGAACGGTTTTAATCAGCGGCGCAAGCTCGGGTATCGGTCGGGCTTGTGCCGTTTCCCTATTACAACAGGGACATACTGTTATTGGCTTGTCCAGAAACTGCGAGAAATTCACTCGGAACCACCCACGATTTACAGCATTTGAAATCGACTTAAGTGATTTAACACACTTAGCAGAACAGATTAAACAGCTAGGCAAACAATTCCCTACGATTGACAGCATTATTTTTAGTGCGGGCAGAGGACAATTTGGAAGTTTGGAAGAGTTTTCTTTTACGCAGATACAGGCGTTAATGAATTTAAATTTTATAAGCCAAAGCTTTCTTGCAAAAGGCTTTTTGCCTGCTTTAAAGCGTAAGCCCTTAGCCGATTTGATTTTTATTGGCTCTGAAGCGGCGTTAAATGGAACTCGTAAAGGCTCTATTTATTGTGCCAGTAAATTTGCGTTACGCGGTTTTAGTCAGGCGCTTCGAGATGAATGTGCCAAAAGCAGCGTACGGGTTTCGCTAATTAATCCGGGTATGGTGAAAACAGAATTTTTTGATACCTTAAATTTTATGCCTGGGGACGATAAAAGTCAGCATTTATACGCCAGTGACGTTGCTGATGCTGTGAGCTATATTCTTAATACACGCGCCGGAATCATTATTGATGAAATTAACCTGAATCCTGCGAATAAGGTTGTTAAGTTTAAAAAATAAGCTGTTTTATTGTCTGCCGCTTACGACGATTACGCCAATCCCATATGTTTTATTTCCATTTGTCAGCGTGGGTGACTTCCTGACTTAATCAAATATCCACAAACCATTCTATGTTCAGGGTCGCAGAACATATAACATTGGGGATTAGAGTGAAAAAAACGTGATGCATTTCAAACAATAAGAATATAAAGTTAAGCTAATTTCGCCCTGCGACAATTTGTCACATTTTCATTTGCAATTAAGTTCGATATGATATATGCAACTCTTAAATGCACTCCCAAACTAGATTTAGAGTTTACCCTCCTCTTTGAATGCGACTTACAAGGTAAGGCGCATTTTTTTTGTCTGTAATATAGGCATATCAGGAATAGACCTTGTCTTTAAATTCACATAAATCCTCTATAACACAACTTGAACACCTTGGTTTTCGTGCAATGCAGGTATAGCGTCCATGTAAAATCAATAAATGATGCGCATCCAGTTTATATTGCCTGGGAACATGTCTATCTAGTTTTTCTTCAACTTCTAAAACATTTTTTCCCTTTGCGATACCAGTACGATTTGAAACACGAAAAATATGTGTATCAACAGCCATAACTGGCTGACCGAAAGCAGTGTTTAATATCACATTTGCTGTTTTACGCCCGACTCCCGCTAAAGACTCAAGTTCTGCGCGTGTTTCTGGCACTTCTCCCTGAAAATCATCCAGTAATTTTCGACAAAGCTTAATAATATTAGCACCTTTGCTATTATACAAACCAATGGTTTTAATATATTTCTTCAACTCTGCTTCGCCTAAGTCATAAATCGCCTGTGCTGTGCTGGCAACAGGGAATAATAATGCCGTGGCTTTATTTACCCCTTTATCAGTCGCCTGTGCAGAGAGTACAACGGCAATAAGCAATTCAAAAGTACTGTTATAGTTCAGCTCTGTTTCTGGCTCAGGAATAGCCTCAGCGAGTCTGGAAAAAATATCCAGGCGTTTATCTTTATTCATAAAATATTATTCTGATGGGAGGCTGGGCCTTCTGCCTCGCAAGCTGTGCGGAGACGCGCCCTATTGCATGTATATTAGCATAACGCTTATGGAAAGACAGAAAGTGCTATTGATATCTTTTGCAATTTTTTCAAGAAAGCTCATTATTTGATACCGTTATTTTACTTTGCAATAAAATCTAATCCCCCCTAGGATATAGCCTTAATCAGAATCATCACATTTTGATACATAAATTGCCGCATAGCTGCCTAATTTAAAAAAACGTATGACAAGCAAACAAGTAATAATACTAGCGAGTGCCTTTTTAACAGCAACACTGACAGGGTTTATTTTAATTCATTTTTTCGCCCAGCCTGATGAACTTGCATGGACTGCTGCTATTACTTTACTGACCGTTATATTATGGGTAACTGAAGCGATTCCCATTCCCGCCGCATCCTTGATCCCTTTCGCACTGTTTCCTTTTGCTGGCGTACTCAGTCACAAAGAGGTTTCTGCGGCACTCGGTAGTCATGTCATTTTATTATTAATGGGCGGCTTTATGCTCTCTAGGTCTCTGGAGAAAAGTGGTGTTCACCGTCGGCTGGCAATCTATATGGTAAGGCTAGTCGGGATCAATAACGGTCGACGCGTCGTTATTGGGTTTATGCTGGCAGCAGCGTTTTTAAGTATGTGGATATCCAATACAGCAGCGACCTTAATATTGTTACCCATTGCCTTAGCCGCCTTGCAAAATGTCGATGATGACGCAATGGCTATCGCGTTAACCCTAGGTATTGCCTACGCAGCCAGCTTAGGTGGTGTAGGCACACCGATCGGCACACCACCGAATATAATTTTTATCAGTATTTATCAGGAAACAACGGGCAAAGAAATTGACTTTGTTTCCTGGATGAAAACAGGAGTACCTGTCGTATTGATTGGTATACCGCTAATGGCACTCTGGCTAACCCGTAAGGTCGCGGTCAAACAAAGCTTTGTCTTGCCCGAAATCGGTGCATGGCGTACTGCGGAAAAAAGGGTATTGTGTGTTTTTGGTCTAATTGCTCTAGCCTGGATAACTCGTAAACTCTGGAGTGAATGGCTGGGGCTGGAGGCTGTCGGTGATAGTACCGTTGCCTTATTAGGTGTGGTGTTAATGTTCATGATTCCCAATGGTGAAAAAAAAGGGACTTTGCTGGACTGGCAAACTGCAAGCGACATTCCCTGGGGCATGTTGTTATTATTCGCTGGTGGCATTGCCATTGCCAAAGCGTTTATAGCCTCGGGCTTAAGTGACAAAATGGGAGCAATGCTGACGGGGCTGTCAGCGCTACCTCTGTTTGCATTAATATTATCTACCTGCCTGTTTGTCACTTTTTTAACAGAGTTTACCAGCAATACCGCAACGGCCACTTTATTAATGCCAATACTGGCCACGGCGGGAGTTGCTGCAGGTGTCGATCCACAAATTTTAATGATGCCAGCCGCGATCAGTGCCAGTTGTGCCTTTATGATGCCTGTTGCCACAGCACCCAATGCAATTGTTTATGGCACAAATAAGTTTCAAATTAAAGATATGGCGCGCGAAGGCTTGGTGTTAAATATTATGCTGGCCGGTGTGATTAGTGGTGTCTGTTATTTTACTTTAGGGTAAAGTAAGCGAGCAAAAATGATCTAACATTTTTCGATAAAATGAGGTATCAAAATGAAAACGAATGCATCAGTTTTAGTGTTTGGCGAAGCCTTGTTTGATTGCTTTCCTGGCGGCGAACAGGTACTAGGTGGTGCACCGTTTAATGTTGCCTGGCATTTACAGGCACTGGGTGATCGGCCTGTGTTTATTTCGCGCATTGGTCATGACGCGTTAGGACAGAAGATTTTAACTGCGATGCGTGACTGGGGTATGGATACGCATATAATACAAATTGACCTTGCATATCAAACCGGCCAGGTTGAAGTCACAATAATAGCAAACGAACCCCATTACAGCATTACTCCTCATTGCGCCTATGATTTTATTGCAGCGGAAGCGATAGAAAAACTGCCAGATAGCGGAATTCTTTATCATGGGACATTAGGATTACGCAATAGCATATCACGGGATTGTCTAGCGCGTATTGCGCAACAACCGGACTTGTCGGTTTTTCTGGATGTTAATCTGCGCAGCCCCTGGTGGCAGCAACAAGAAGTATTTGATTGGCTGGAACAGGCGCGCTGGGCCAAGGTGAATGAAGACGAACTACAACAACTGGGCTTTGTTTCGGCTGATATTTACGAGTCTATGCATAAGCTGCAGACACAGTTTCAGCTAGAGCAATTGATTGTGACACAAGGTGAAAAAGGAGCGGTTGTGCTGGGGCGGCCGATGGCAGATTATCTCAGCAAACAGCCGCGTCGGTTAATCATATCGTCGACACAGTGGGTGCAGGTGACGGATTTAGTGCACTCTATATTCATGGCTTAAGAGCAGGCTGGTCGATTGAGAAGACTTTGACTGTTGCACAACAGTTTGCTGCCAAAGTGATTACTTTGCGCGGTGCTACAGCAACGGAGCCCGATTTTTATCAGGAATTCCTTGAATAGTTGCCAGTTTTTGCTAGCCATTTAAGAAGAACCATCATAATGAATAGATTTTGTAGGAGAAGCTTTAGCGACTGGTCGCTTAAGCTTCGCGGCTAAAGCCCCTCCTACAACTAAAATAACGCATTGTACTACCTTAATTCCTGGCAACCACCCTCCCCCATAATGTAGAGTAAAAATAAAGCATTGCCTCTGCAAATTGAGTTGTTTAGAATTGAGGCTTATTGAAAACTCAGCTAAATCAACACAGGAATCCTTTATGCCATCGACTAAACCTTTAGAATATGGGGGACATGCACTTATCTGGTCCGGGGACTGGACACCACAAGGCGCACGACAAGCCATTAGTGGTGCTGCTCGTGCCGGATATGACTACATAGAAATAGCCCTGTTAGATCCTTGGAAGGTGGATGTGGTTTTAACTAAAGACCTGCTTCAGGAATTTAACATACGTGCCCATGCCTCTCTTGGTTTATCACCCACAACGGATGTAACAAGTACTGATACTGCTATTGTTGCTAAAGGGGATGAATTACTTAGGAAAGCAACAGATGTACTCGCTGCGATTGGAGGGAAAGAGCTTTGTGGAGTCATTTATTCTGCTCTGGGTAAATATCCAGGACCGGCATCGAAACAGAACAGGGACAGCTCTATTGCCGCTATGCAACGCCTGGCAGATTATGCAGCAGACAAAGACATCAATATTAACCTTGAAGTTGTCAACCGATATGAAACCAATATCATCAATACGGGACTTGAAGGTCTGGCATTTCTGGACGAGGTCAATCGCCCCAATGCCTATCTGCACCTGGATACCTATCATATGAATATTGAAGAAGATGGCATGGAAAAGTCTATTCTAGCAGCAAAGGACCGGCTGGGTTATGTCCATATAGGCGAAAGCCACCGCGGCTATCTAGGGACAGGTAATGTAGATTTTGATAAATTTTTTGCTGCGCTTAACAAAATTGGCTACCAAGGCCCTATCACATTCGAGTCTTTTTCCTCGGAAGTTGTTGATGAAAATCTTTCAAATACGCTCTGTGTCTGGCGTAATCTCTGGGATAATTCCGATGATCTAGCTCTAAAGGCACTGCAGTTTATGAAAGAGCGGTATTGATTTGTTAATTAATGATGCTGTGTCATATAGAATAGTCTGAACGCCGAGTTAACCCGCTCGGCGGGTTGAACGACTGGTTATTAAAGCGTGGGAATCATCATGCTTTATTTTCTCCGCTGGAAACTTTAATGCACTATTCTATTTTCATATAAATCAGCAATTGGAAAGCAAAGGTCATAATCATTCCACTCTAAATCACCTTCATCTATTTCGAATTTTGAAAACTCTTCAGATGATAAATATTTTCTGATTAATGGATTGAGTGAACTTGATAAGAATGGATAAAAATCAACCACTTGTCGAGTTTTATCATTAAATTCCAATTCGAGTTTAAAATCACCAATATGATTTACTTTTTCCACGAAAATAACTTGTTCATCTAAAATCATTTGATTCTCCTACTTATATTTTCACAAGAGATTTTCTTATGAAGTACAAAATAATCAATCCACTTTTTTACTATTTCATCAGCATAGGTATCAACAAATGCTTTAAAATCACGTAAATTATTTGCTGGCAAAGGACTTTTACCTTTAACAGACTTAATAAGGATTTCCTTTACTTCTCCGTTATCTATTATGATCTCAGCTTTTGACTCATTTCCTTGGAATTTTCCATGAACATGAATAGGCTCATGCTCATTGCTGTAAAACATAATGATAATACCGAAATATGTATATAACTTTGGCATAAATGGTTCTGGTGATTTTAGCTATTAAATGGTTTGTATGGTGCTAATTTATCTTTTAATTTCTGGCTTTGGTTAGGATGCAATCTGCCTAACTGGCCAACTCTAGTTATAGTACTTCGATACATCTTTTTATACGTTTCTGATTTTCTACCGTGTAAGTCTGAGTGTTTAATACAATTAAAAACAGCCATTCTTAAATTATTTTTCTTTTTTTTCGGAATGGTTGGTGATTTTTTAGTAACATTAAGATTATGTACGGTAGTATTATTTTTTCTCGACTTAATATCTTGCTTTTCTCTATTTGGTTTGATATTTACTTGACACATCATTCCAAAAATAGAGCTTATTATTTGCCCTAACTCTTTATCGGAAACATACCTATCAAAAGATAAAGTTGTATCATCAACATACCGAGAGTAGGTGATACCTTGAGCTTTTAACTTATTGTAAAGGGCTGGTTCGTATTGCCAGAAAATAAGATTAGCAACATATGAGCTTGTTTTACTCCCTTGTGGTAGAAAACCTTTATATGTAGTTAAATCAGTAAGAGTAGTGGCTATTTTTTTAGGGAAGTTGAAAAAATACATCCATAGCTTTAACACTTGATCATATTTAATAGAAGGAAAAAAGTCTGATACATCTTCGCTAATCAGCATTCTTTTTCCTGAATGCATACGTGCATCAGAGATATAGTCACGAGTTTTTTTTGTATCACGAATTGAACCCTGAAGATATTCAGGGTAAGTGACATTTTGAAAAAGTATGACTTTAATCCTTTGGTGAATTGCTTTTAATGATTCACTAACGCTGTAATGTATACGTTCTTTACCATTAGATTTAATCTCGGGCCGATTCTTTTTATAATATTTATTTGCATTATGTGACATATCAATGAGAATGTCTTCAGGGACATTCAGTGCAGAGCTTAATGCTGCAATAGATGCAATCGGTTTACCGTTATAAAAAGCACTATTCATTTTATAACTCTTCAATCAGTTTTAAAGTAGTTAATGATAGTTTTTCAGCTAACTCAGGACTAATAGATTCTATTTCTTTTTTGTCTGTACCTAAAAATAATAAAACAGAAAGGGGGATTTTTAGAGATTCTGCAATATTTTCAAGCTTGGAAAGGTTGGGGTCTCTTTTTCCTTGCTCAAGGAGAGAGATATAAGAGGTAGAAAGGTTACTTTTATCGGCTAGCTCTGCTAACGTCCAATTTTTCTGCTTTCTGCATAATTTAATGGCTTTGCCTATATTCATAATAATTCACAATAAGATAATTGGCTTGCTGTATGTCCATAACTTACTACTCACCCAAGCTTTGAAAGAACTCTTTAATTTCAGGCAACTTATATAAAACCTTACCTAAAATTGATAAAATTATAACTGCCTTATCTGAGCTATCACTCTCTTGAAGTTTTTCAAGATTTTCTATTGCTTGACTAAGTTCTATAGCCATACTGTCTTCACTACTACAATGCTCCAACTTAGCCTCTTTTAAAAGGCTTATAGTTTCTTTTAACAACTGTTTGTTCATAATAAACACCTAAATTGATTGTCGACACGATCGTGTCAGTCGTCAACACATTAAGGATCGACAAGGAATAGCATGAAGACGCAAGCCAATTTCCATTGCTGTTGCTCATGGAGCAACAGCCCAGTCGTTACAATAAATATATCGTATACCTGAGTTCTACAGCTTGTGAGCCAGAGAACAGACCGTTTTTTATACAGTCGACGTTTAAAGCGCCAGTTACAAATACCTTAATTACAATTTAATGCTGTTAAAATGCGTCTGAATGGTTTCATTCAGCCTGTGATTATTAAAACATAGAAATTTACTACAAACAAACATTATTTGACTGTCAGTCAAAAAATATCAAAGGGAGGCAGAGTCATTGATTTTCCTCGGGCTGTTAAAAACAACTCTAAAAATAGCCCTGTTTTTAATTATTGATAGATTCTACCCTTTATAAGTCCCATTAAAGGGTAGCATCACCTTTAATTTTTTCTGAATAATTTATTTTCGGCTGGGTAAAATCTGGAAGCTGATGGACATCTCTGGATTACTGTCTCTTGAAATAGACAGTAATAATCCATTATAA
>WTCN01000122.1 GCA_013138555.1 Methyloprofundus sp.
CTGAATATTATCTTGCTGCTGCCAGACAAACTCAGATTTAGGCTTTTCATCAGAGGCAACAAGCTGCTCACTTAAGCCAAACTTACTCGCTAACTGCTTAATATTTTCAACAATCTGTTGATTACGCTCATCAGCTTTCGCTGTAAACTCCAGCGTTAGTTGCTGCTCCTTTTCCGCCTGCTCAGTAATCACTGCTAGCTTTTCTTCACTTTCCTTATTTTGCTGCTGAGCTTCATCTAACAGCCCCTGCACTTTAACACCGGCTTGCTCAATAACACGCTGCCTCTTATTTAAAAAATAAATCCTGATAGTATAGAAAAGTACTGTCAGCAACCAGGCTGAAAGCACTAATGCCCCAGCATATAAAGGGTTTTCAAATGTCAATAAATACCACTCAGTAAGGAGCTGTTTAAGATCAGGTAGATTTGTTTGCATAAGCTTATTTCTCACATGTTTGTTATTTTTATTATACTCAGCCAGGCGGACTTACATCATCACAGGAACGTGCCAAAATAATTTCAACAACCGTTATCAACAGCAAAAACCCATGATTTCAAGAAAGGCAGACCCAACACTCCTTTACCCTACCCTGATATGCTGTGTATATTCCTGTAATACATAAAAAAATTTGATACGGGAATTTTAGCATATAAACAGGTATAGTATCTGTCACGCATATCCAATAAATGTTAACAGGTGCAATATGACAGTAGCAAATGATATTACTCAATTAATCGGCAATACTCAACTGGTAAAATTAAACCATATCGTGGAGCCTGACTCGGCAGAAGTCTGGCTAAAAATCGAGGCCAGCAACCCAGGAGGCTCAGTCAAAGATCGTATAGGCCTGGCAATGATTGTAGCAGCCGAGAAATCAGGCGCGCTTCAGCCAGGAGGAACAATTATTGAGCCTACTTCCGGCAATACCGGCATTGCCTTGGCGATGGTTGCAGCAGCTCGTGGCTACCGTTGCACTTTAACCATGCCTGAAACAATGTCAGTTGAACGCAGACAATTGTTAGCGCTCTATGGTGCAGAAATAATTTTAACACCTGGCCCTGAAGGAATGACAGGTGCTATTGCTAAAGCCAAAGAAATTCTTGCCCAAACCAGCAATGCCTTTATGCCACAACAATTCGAAAATCCCGCTAACCCTGAAGTTCATCGGCTAACAACTGCAGAGGAAATCTGGTCAGCAACAGATGGAAAAATTGATGCTTTTGTATGCGGCGTTGGCACCGGTGGTACTATCACTGGGGTCAGCGATGTACTTAAAAAAAGAAATTCCGAGCTAAAATCTGTCGCCGTAGAACCCGCTGAATCACCGATTATTTCAGGTGGCCAGCATAGCCCGCACAAAATTCAAGGTATAGGTGCCGGATTTATTCCTGCAAATCTGAATGTTGATTTACTCGATAGTATCGAGCTAGTCAGTACCGAAGAAGCGTTTGCCATGCGCAAACGACTGGTTGAAGAAGAAGGTATTCTCGCAGGTATTTCTACCGGAGCCAGTGTCCGTGCCGCGTTACGGGTTGCCAAAGCACTAGGCGAAGGTAAAACGGTTGTCACTATGATGCATGATACCGGTGAACGTTATTTAAGCATGGGATAACGAACTGTGCAGAGAAATGGGCAGCTTGCTCATTTCTCTGACGATTAATTTCCTACGGGTGCTGCATAGGCATCAGACAGCAACTGTTCTACATTACTTCCCGTAAGCGATCTCAAGAATTCAACTAAATCACTTAACTCTGCTGTATTTAAAGCTAATGGTTTGATAAGGGAGTCAAGCGTTTCATTTGACACGCCCCCTCTATTGTAAAACTCAACGACTTCAGTCAAAGTCGCTAAAGAACCATTATGCATATAGGGAGCAGTCAAGGCGATATTTCTTAAGCCTGGTGTTTTATATTTCCAGCGATCCTCTGGGTTCTGGGTGATTTCGTAACGCCCTAAGTCGCTGGTTTTTATCTCTGCAACAGCGGCAAGGTATTGCTGCTCAACGTCTATAAAAACACCCGGGGCAATTTGTATTTTTTGCTGCGGCGGCGTTTTCTGCATAGACTCCTGAAAGCCAATGCCGGTATTATGCATCTGATTATCGCTAAATAATGCAAAACTTTTGTCTATTATATGGCATGTACTACATCCTGCCTTACCGGTAAATAAAGCAAAGCCACGCTTGACTGATGCACTGACACTATTCGCCTGTCTGCCAAAAAGCCAACGATCAAAAGGTGAATCAGCTGAATTCAGGCTACGTTCGTAACTGGCAATAGCCTGAGCAATAGTGAGCATATCAGGCCCTTTAGCAAAACTCTGCGCAAACAGGCCCTGATAATCATCTAATGCATTTATTTTATTTATCACGTAGCCAATCGATGGATTACCCATTTCATTATGCGCCAGCAATGGCCCCCAGACTTGCTGCTCCAGAGTACTTTCTCTACCATCATGAAATAACAAGGCTGCGTATGCGACATTATAGATAGTCGGACTATTACGCCGCACACTACGCCCCTCAATACCTACCGCAGTTGCCATTTCATTACTACTAAATCCTTGCTCCGGGATATGGCACATGGCACAGGAAAAAGTATTATTCAGCGATAGACGGCGGTCATAAAACAGCTTTCTTCCCAACGCAATTTTGGAATCAGTGACCGGATTATCAACTGGTATTGGAACAGCGGGTAAACCTAGAGGCACTTGATTGATATTAGCCAGTAGGTTTGCCACTTCCCCCTGACGATGATTTAAGGCTATGGTATGGGTTTGATAGTTTTTTTGATTATAGCGTTGCTTGTTATCTCCCGCCTGAAACACTAAGTTATTGACACTCGCTTGTGTTGTTTTCTGAACACTTTCCTCACTAAGCAAAGTCTTGACATCGTTAATTAAAGTATCAGCATGTAAAAAAGAAACACTGTAAATATTGCGAATTTTCTTATCAGGGTCAATCAGATAAACACGCAAGATATGAGAAAATGTCCCTGTACTGTTACCCTGTTCATCATATATTTTCTGCACTGCCTGCTGATACTGATCCAGTATGGGTTGTAGCTGTTGCTCAGACTGAGTTGTTAAAAACTGCCAATCTACTTTATCATTTTGAAAACCTGCCGCATAACGACGCATCGCTTCGGGTGTATCATGTTCTGGATTGAAACTCAGAGTCAACAAACGTAATTTTCCTGCTAATGCTGATTCTTGTTGTAACCGTCGCTTGATTTTTTGAAAGACCATTGTCGCTAACGGACAGCCGTTAACATCGCTACAGGTAGAATAAATAAAGCTGAGCAAAACAACCTTATCAGCCATTAATTCATGTAGATGACGAGTTTGAGCTGTTGTTGTTAGCACTTCGCCATCAGCAGCAGAAGCAATAATTGGCAAAGCATAGCTGCCTACTTTTGGAATTTTAAAGGCCAGGGGGCTATAGCCTGGTGCCAAACTCGGTTGTGTAGGTTCAGCATATAGATTTTGACAAGGCAATAGCCCTACAATTAGCATGATGAAAAATG
>WTCN01000002.1 GCA_013138555.1 Methyloprofundus sp.
TCCTTATCTGTCGTCAATAACATCAATATTGCGTAATTGACACCTGCTTCAGCCAGCGCGATACCTACTGCTTTCTCTTTTATCCCAGACGTAATCGCTGTTTCTCGCTGTATTGTCAAAGAGAAGCTGCTGGCCATAATAGTCAATAAGGTAATAACCCACAAGACCACGACAAGTGCCAATCCTTTATTAGAGCTCACCTGAGGTAAATGCTCCACCTCTCCCTCCCATAGATGAACCACCTTTTCCTGTTGCACCTAAAGCGCTATTAATTTTTAATGCGATGACCAATTGCGGCCAGACCTCACCATTGATTAATTCTACGTCAATCCTGACTAACCGAGGTAACGCCTTTCTTTCTAGCCACTCATTTTGCCAGGCAGAATCTTCATCGCTATCCCCGATCTTAGTATCATCACTATCAGGACCAAAATAGGCAAAGCGTAGCGTGTCTATTTTTTTTAAAATAACAACCTGCTCTTCTTTCCACTGCTCAGCGTCATCACCTTGTGGAAAAAATGGCTGAATATCAACTAGCAACTCATGGCCGTCCTCGCCTACTGATTTTTTCATACTGATATTAAAAAGCTGCAAGCCCAGACGACTTGCACTGGCAGGCATCGCAGCAACAAACTGCATTTTTTCTTTATCACCCTGAAATGAAAACTGCTCTTCTTCAAAAAAATCAGCATCTAAAGGCAAAGCTGCTTGTAATTTGTTTTGCAAAAATCCTTGTACAATCGCTGCCTGACTGACTTGAGCAATTTTTTTCTCTCCGGCATTCCAGTTTTGCACACAAATTCTTAAACTTGCAAACAGTAACAGCATCATAATACTCATAATGCTCATCCCCAATAACACTTCCAGTAAAGTAAAACCAGGCTGTTTCGCTTTTATCACGATTCTCATTGTTTTTTTGACAATTTAATTGTCGTTAATTCAACTTGTCGGTCATTTTTCCCTGCTGACCACTCAACCCTGACTGTTACCTGGTAAGGACTTAACCTTGTCTTCTCATCATCCAGCCCTATTTTTTCTATATCAAGCGGCTGAGCTCGAACAGACCAGGCATACTTTTCCTGTATTTTTCCCTGCCCGTCAGCATCTTCCAATTCACTCTCCACTCCCGCCGCTGCAAGTTTTGATTGCGCAATAATCACTGCCTGCTGATACTCTTCCGAGACAATAGTACGCCTTAAGCCACCAGAAAAAATATTGAGTAAAATCCCCAAAGAAAGAGCCAGTATCGAAAAAGCGATTAAGATTTCCAGCAAGGAAAAACCTTGCTGATGACTACTCTTGCCGATCATCAATTTCCACTTGCCCCGTCAACCAGTTAACATCTAACTGACGCTTATTTTCAGCCAACTCCAGTGTTATACGCCCGCCTGTCGAGGAGCCATCAGGAAAAAAACGAAAGCCCCCCTGTTTTTCACTAATAAGCTGCGACTGGGCAATATCTAAAGTCACTTCGATATCCTTCGACAACTTATATTGCTTATTTTTATCGGTAATTTTATAAGTATTATTATCTAAGTTTAATAATAAAGTACTTTCTTTACCATAACTAAGCGCATGCCCACGGGCAAATCGAAGACCCGATGCAAGTTCGCGCGCCGCACCATTCAAAGTTGCCGTCTGATTCCCAGATCCGATATTAGGTGCAACCACGGCGGCAGTCATTGCGATAATCACAATCACTATAAGCAACTCTATCAGGGTAAATCCCTGCCTAAGTAGAGCGGGGGTTAGTGTCTTAGCACCACCTTGTAACTCATAAAGCAGTGGACTAAAGTCCGCTCTACACATATAAGTTTCCTTCGCTATTCCCAACTATTCACATCCTGATCTTCACCCTCACCACCCGATGCATTATCAGCGCCATAAGAATATAAATCAAAACGTCCATGCTCACCCGGTGAAGTATAACGGTAATCGTACATCCAGGGATCTAAAGGAATTTTATTTTTACGTAAATAAGGACCATTCCAGGCGCGGGCACCAGAAGGCTTTTCTACTAGGGCTTTCAAGCCCTCACTGCTGGTAGGATAACGCCCTGTATCCATGCGATACATATCCAATGCACCTGCCAAATCTTCAATCTGCACTTTCGCTGCTTTGGTTTTAGCGCCGCCTAGATGCTTCATTACCTGAGGTCCAACCAGGCCCGCCAAAAGCCCGATAATGGCTAGAACAACCAATAATTCAATTAAAGTAAAACCGCCTTGCCTTATATTGTTTTTCATTCTTTTCTCTTTATTTAATTTTAAACAGCTTTAAAACGCTAAATCATTGACACTTAAAATAGCCGATAAAATGGAAATAATAATACCCGCAATTAACAAGCCTAAGACGACAATTAAAATGGGTTCCATCATTGCCAGCATCCGTTCAATGGTTATTTTAAGCTGTTTATCATAAGTATTAGCTGTTCTTTCCAGCATTTCTTCCATTTTACCTGTTTCCTCACCCATTTTAATCATCTGGGTTGCCATTTTAGGAAATTGTCCCGACTCAATTAATGCACTGGACATATCTTTTCCCTGTTTCAGGTTCTCTTCAGCCTCAGAGACAGCCTTGACCAGAACAAGATTACTCAGTGTTCCTTTGACGATTCCTAATGCCGTTAATATGGGCACGCCATTAGATAATAACGTCCCTAAGGTACGCGTAAAATTGGTGGTATTCATATTGCGCACGATTTCTCCAAACATTGGAATCGATAAAATAACCAGATCCCAGCGTTCTTTTCTCGGCCCAACGCTCAACTCATAACGCATCGTAAAATAAGTGAATGTACCGACAATCAATAAAACCCACCAGTAGCTTTGCAGCCACTCTGCCGTACCTACAACAATTTGCGTGGATAAAGGGAGCTCCTTACCTGCGCTTTCGAACATTTCGGTAAATTGCGGTACCACAAAAGTAAGCAATAAAAAAACCGAGCCTACCGCCATAACAACCAGGATAATCGGGTAGATTAAAGCCGTGCTCACGGTATCTTTTAGCTCTTTGGATTTCTCTAGATACTCAGATAACTGCCCCAGCACCACGTCGACACTTCCGCCCGCTTCACCCGCACGCAGCATATTAATATAAAAGCGCGAAAATGCATCTGACTCTGCCTCGAGTGCATCGGCTAGATTGACACCACCTTTGACTTGCTGTAGTACATTTTTGATCAATTCATGAATTTTAGAATCTTCTTCAATAAGGTCCATTAAAACATTTAAAGACCTGTCTATCGGCAAACCCGCTTGTAACAGCGTTGCCAATTCCTTCGTAAACAGGCTGATCTCTTTTTGGCTTAAACCGTCCTTGTTTTTCTTAACAGAAAATAGATAAGCCGATTTCAGGCTAGACTGCGAAACATTAATAGGAATTAAGCCTTCAGTCTGTAAAAATGTCAGCACTGCTGCTTCATCTTTCGCTTCTTTAGTTCCTTCCTGAACCGCTCCTTCTGCATTCACTGCCTTATAGGAAAATAACGTCACGCTATACTTCCGTCGTCACACGCAGCACTTCATCTAAGGTTGTTAAGCCTTTTGCCGCTTTTGCTAGACCATCCTGATAAATGCTTAACATACCGCCTCTCACTGCTTCTTCCTGAATCAAACCTGATTCTTTGTGCTCCATGACCATTTTCCTTAGGCTATCATTCATAACCAAAAATTCTATAATTGCCAGACGACCGCTATAACCTATACCGCCACATTCCTTACATCCTGTTGCCTGATATAGTGTCAATTCTCCATTTTTCAAGAAACGCCTTAAGCCTTTTTCCTCAACAACTTCGGCAAGCGGCTGATAGGGCTCGCGGCAATGCATACAGAGCTTTCTTACCAGGCGTTGTGCCAGAATACCATTCACCGTTGAGGTTAAAAGATAATCATCCAATCCCATATCCAGTAATCTGGCAAGTGCACCCGCTGCATCATTAGTATGCAGAGTAGATAACACTAAATGCCCTGTTAACGCGGATTGCACGGCAATTTTTGCCGTTTCCAAGTCACGCATTTCCCCAATCATGATAATGTCTGGATCTTGCCTGACGATAGAACGTAAGGCACTACTAAAGGTTAAACCAATTTTAGGCTTCGCCTGAATCTGGTTAACGCCATTTAATTGATACTCAACCGGATCTTCAACAGTAATAATCTTTTTTTCCGGCGTATTTAGCTGACTTAATGCGGTATATAATGTTGTCGATTTACCACTCCCCGTCGGTCCGGTAATCAAGATAATCCCATGGGGTTTGCCAAGCACCTCAATAAACTGTTGCTCATTGGCTTCCTCAAAGCCTAATGAAGCAAAATCAAAAACAACATTTTCTTTATCTAGTAGCCGTATTACCACGCTTTCACCATACATGGTGGGTGTCGTGGAAACACGCAGGTCAATTTCCTTACCCTGCATCTGAATTTTAATACGCCCGTCCTGCGGCAAACGCCGCTCAGCGATATTCAGTTTGGCCATTAATTTGATTCTGGAAATAACCGCAGCCGTCGCACCTGCTGGTGGGCCTTCTATTTTTTGCAGCACCCCATCGATACGCAAACGTATAACGAGAATATCTTCAAACGGCTCAAAGTGAATATCCGAAGCTTTACTCTCCAGTGCGCGCTGAAAAATAAGATTTACCATGCGAATAACAGGCGCTTCACTGGCCAGATCTTTTAAATGCTCAATATCATCCAATGATTCATTAACATCCAGATTATCGGTAATCTGCCCCATCTGTGTTTTGCCATCGACATATTGTCGCTCGATTGCTTTATCAATATCAGATAGAACACCTATTTTTATTTCTATCTCGGTATTACAAATCAAGCGTAATGACTGCTCGACAACTGGGTTCTCAGGGTCCATAACAGCCACGACAATTTTATCCTCGTCAGCCTTAATACCCACCACATGAAATTCTTTTAGAAAACGCAAGGAAATCTCTTCTGGCAAAATCGCCGCATCTGGATACTCTTCCACTGCAACAACACTTAACCCAGTCATTTTTGCCAATGCACTCGCGATATCTTTCTCTGAACACAAGCCCAGCTTTACTAACAATAAAGGCAAACGTGTCTCTTGCATTTGTTGCTGGATTTTATTGACTTTATTTAAGTCATTTTCACGCAGAGACTGTTGTTCAACAAGTGTCTCAATAAAATTTTGCTGGTTCATACAAGATTATTTATAAATAAAAAACAATAAGTTACGCTGTGGTACAAATTTTTCATTACCTTATATAAGAGTAAACGAATAAGTATACCAAAAAATAGGACTTTTACAGTAAAAGGTCAAAAAAGTTGTATTATTTTAGCTTACGATTTTCTCAAGAACGTAGGGTGGGCAAAAAAGCGTTGCCCACCCTACATATTCAAGGTATTCTTTTAAAATCTCACCAAGACTGGCTGATAGGCATATAAAGCATTTAAATGATGCATCAAGGCATGCTGTCCTTGTTGCTGCCAAAGGTCAGTAAGATTATTTTGTATTATGATATAACGTTGCTTTATGTCTGACTCATTGAGTGTCTGTTTTTTAAAAGCACGTATTTGCTCCAGCCACATTTGACTCGCACCCATTATAAAAAAAGGCCAACTACTGCGTATTTTTTCAGGCCAGAGCGGATCACTGGTATCTGCAATATTTGTCTGACTATTATTGTACAAAGCATCATAGCTAACCCCAGATAACAGCTGTTGCTGCTGTAATTTAGTTAATACCTTATTATTTTTAAAGTGCTGATAAATCAGCGCTGCATCAGCCTGTGAACTATAAAAAATAAAACTAAACACATGCCCCGTTTTATCATGCACTGCCCGACGATGCACACGCCAGTAGACAACTTGCTGTCGACTCTGCTCCAACAAAGGACTAATCACCTCACCCGCTATTAGAGTACCCATATACCACTGAGGTTCTGTCTCTTTTTCCCAGAGAATACTAAAGCGGACAGCATACCAGGCCATCAGCCCATGTTTTTCTAACCCTAGCTGTATCACATCCTGCTCTTCAGCGACTTGTGGCTGCAATATTTTTGCACAGGCACTTAAGCCCATAAACAACAATAACACACCAAGCTTAGTGATCATTACACATCCCGTTCTGTTTTACAAAAAAATACACACATATAAATTAAACCTAAGTATACTCACCTATTTCACACGTTTAACCCCTATTTTATATGCTTCGTTCATCGACAAGAAACACCGCCACAAACCGTTACATCATGTGGGCCTCTGTGATCATTTTATATGCATTTTACATCTGGGGACATATTCCGGTCTCTAATATTTGCTATGCCTTGAGTGACCAATATACCCCACGCGTCTACCGTGACTCTGTTATTTTGGCGGGGAAAATATTGCTTGTTTTTTTTATTGCCGGAACGGTCTATCTAGTAGCAAAAAGTCAGCAAAAACTGTTAAACACTCTGCTTTGGATTCTCTTTTCCCTGGCACTATTTTTCAGCTATGAATCTATGGTTAAAATTTCTATCGAATATATCCATTTCATCCAATACTGTAGTTTAACGATTATATTCTGTTATATCTTCCCGGAGCGACTGACTATTGCGGTGTTTTTAGCACTCTTTGCTGGATTAATGGATGAAGTGTATCAAGCCTATCCTGCAGAACCCATGAATTGGCGAGATACTTTACTGAATGTGACAGGCGTTATCTGGGGCATCCTGCTCTACTGGACCCAACAGGACACAGTCTCTCTAAAGCCAGTTAACACCTGAGCCAGGATGTACTGAGACACGAAGCGCATCTTGCGTATACAAAGAGATTCCCGATAAAACAACTCGGGAATGACGGTGATAATGAAAAAACAACCAAAAAACTGGCGCAATATTCACGGAATTTAATCGTTTTATTCAGCAGAAGCAAGCATCACGTCAACGTACTTATCTTTACTAATTAAATTCCAGGCATCTTCGTAGCTGATGACATCTTCATGGTGAGCGCGCCAGTGCGCATCAATGCCATCCCAGCCATGCTTTGAAAACACATGACCACACTCAGGGCATACCTTATTATTTAATGCATCCCATACCGCATCATTAACAGCCTGCTTATCCAGACAGTGTACCCTGCTCTTTTGCATATGCTTATAATAACTGCCAATATGGATACAAACACAAACCCAGTAACCACTTCCTTCCTGCTCTGTTGCCGGGTAGACTTCCACCTTAGTTTTCATGCTATTCTCCCCATTGAGTTAAATTCAATACAACAAACCCTACAAGGTGAATATAAGACCTCATCACTCCCTATGTCAAGTTAGGCACAAGCCTTATAACGAATCTATTTATTTAAGCACTTATCCTGCTACGCCTTTAACAAAGTCAACGATGAACTTATACGGGGCATCCAGCAATCTGATTAGCAATTTTAAACGGGACACGTGCAGGCTAAACTACTCCCTAATATTTATCCCATCTTGAAATGATAGCCAGTTTTTCTAATGACTATTCCACTGTCACTGACTTTGCCAGGTTTCTCGGCTGATCGACATCGGTCCCTTTAAGAATAGCAACATGATAGGAAAGTAGTTGCAATGGAATAACATAAACAAGCGGTGCAATCAGATTATTGACTTTAGGGATTCTGACAAGCTGTACATTTTCATCCGCTTCATTAACAATGGACTCATCCAGAAACACAATTAACTGTCCACCACGCGCACTGACTTCCTGAATATTAGATTTTAATTTCTCTAATAAACTATTGTTAGGAGCCACTGTAATCACTGGCATTTCAGCATCAATAAGAGCTAAAGGCCCATGCTTTAACTCACCTGCCGGATAAGCTTCTGCATGTATATAAGAAATTTCTTTTAATTTTAACGCCCCCTCCATTGCAATCGGGTAATGCGTTCCTCTACCTAGAAATAAGGCATGGTTCTTTTCAGCAAATTGCTCTGATAACACTTTGATTTCTTCATCCATCTGTAGAACTTCTTCAATGATGCGTGGCAACTGAAATAACTCCGATGTTATTTCTGTCGCTTTTTCCTCACTTAAAGCAAAGCGTTTGCCAACTGCCATAACCAGCAACATTAAAGCAACTAACTGGGTAGTAAAGGCTTTAGTCGATGCAACACCAATTTCAGGGCCGGCCCGGGTCATTAACACGAGATCTGACTCTCTGACCAGAGAGCTTTCTGGAACATTACAAATACTCAATGAGTGTAACGCTCCGAGTCTTTTGGCCTCCAGCAATGCCGCCAATGTATCCGCTGTTTCACCTGATTGCGAAATGGTCACCACCAAAGTCCCTTCAGAAAGCACAGGCTCGCGATAACGAAATTCACTGGCAACATCAATATTACAAGGCACACGAGCTAATTTCTCAAACCAGTATTTTGCCACTAAACCAGAGTGATAGCTGGTACCACAAGCCAATATCTGTACCGATTTAATACTATCAAAAACCTCAGCTGCATTATGTCCAAAGGCAGTATCTTGCAACTTGTTATCAATAAACCGGCCTTCTAATGCTTCGGCAACGGCATTCGGCTGCTCATAAATTTCCTTGAGCATGTAATGTCGGTAGCCGGCCTTATCAACGGCATCGGCTTTTAAACTACTTTCCTTGACGGGTCTTTCAACAATTTCATCATCCTGATTATAAATAACCAGACTATCAATTTTTAGTTCGGCAATATCCCCCTCTTCTAAAAAGATAAAGCGCTGTGTAACAGGTAAAAGAGCAGCCACATCTGAAGCGATAAAATACTCGCCTATACCGACACCAATCACTAATGGACTGCCCTTACGGCAAGTAATCAGGGTATTTTCATCATCTTTACTGACCACACCTAATGCATAAGCACCTTCCAGGTGTTTGATAGTATTCTTTACCGCCTGTAGCAAACTATCTGTACTTTCCAGCTCATGATAAACCTGATGCGCGATCACTTCTGTATCGGTTTCCGAAGTAAATGTATAACCTTGTGCTTTTTGTGTATCACGCAATACCTGATGGTTCTCAATAATGCCATTATGGACAATAGCGACTTTATTATTACAGATATGTGGGTGAGCATTTTTGGTGCTTGGCTTTCCATGCGTTGCCCAACGTGTATGTGCAATACCAATATTTCCAGAAAATGACTCTGCCTCAAGTAGCTCTTCCAGGCCTTTAACCTTACCGATTTCTCGCTGCCTATGAATTTTGTTATCAGCAATAACCGCTAACCCTGAAGAATCATAACCACGATATTCCAGCCTTTTCAAGCCTTCAATTAAAATCGGAATGACATTTCTTTGTGCAATTCCACCGACTATTCCACACATATTATTGCTCCTTTTTTACTGGACGCTGCCAGCCTTGTATACTGATTTGCTTAGATCTTGATAAGCTCAGCTTTTCATCAGGGGTGCTCTTAGTTATGGTTGAACCCGCACCAATCGTGGCATTTTTACCCACTGTCACTGGTGCAATAAGCTGCGTATCTGAACCTATAAAGGCACCATCCTCAATGACGGTACGAAATTTATTAACCCCATCATAATTACAGGTAATAGTACCCGCACCAATATTAACTTTGCTACCTATCGTTGCATCACCAATATAACTTAAATGATTTATTTTGCTACCCTGAGCCACAGTCGATTTTTTAATTTCCACAAAATTTCCAACATGTACCTGCTCGGCTAACTCAGCCTGTGGACGCAGCCTTGCAAAAGGACCTATTCTGCTACCCGCACCAACGACAGCATTATCAATAATACAGTTGGCTAAAACCTCAACATTATCTGCAATCATTGAATTGTTTATCATCGTATTAGCACCAATGCTAACATTATTGCCTATGCTATTATTACCCTCAAAAATAACATTGATATCGACTGAAATATCTTGCCCTAAAGATGCAAAACTCCCACGGCAGTCGACCCTTGCCGGGTCTAACAAGGTAACTCCTTGCTCCATCAACTTATCTGCCTGCAAACTTTGATAAACGCGTTCAAGGTGACTCAGTTGCTTACGGTTATTAACCCCTAACACTTCGTCTACATAGTCAGGCTGACTCGTTTTAATGGCGATACCATCATTAACAGCCATTTCTATCACATCCGTTAGATAAAACTCCTGTTGAGCATTGCTATTATCTAACTGGCTAATCCAGCTTTTTAGCTGTTCCCCTTTGACAGCAAGAATACCTGTATTGCCCTCTGTTATTTTTTGCTCTTCCTCAGAGGCATCTTTTTGTTCAACAATTTTTAATACCTTCCCCGAGGCATCACGCACAATTCTTCCATAGCCCGTTGGGTCATCAAGATTAACCGTTAATAGTGCCATACTTTGTTCAGTGACATTTACCAGTAAACTATCAATTGACTGCTTACTCAATAAGGGAACATCACCATATAAAATCAGTACGGTATCTGTATTGTCAATTAGACTGTCAGCTTGCAGTACCGCATGCCCAGTCCCCAGTTGCTCCTTTTGCTCAACCCATTGCGCATCAAATTCAGACAAAGTTTGTTTAACAAGCTCACCACCATGACCATAAATGATAATGATGTTATTTTCATCAATAAGCTTACTCGTGTCATATACATGTTGCAGTAGACTACGCTTAGCAACTTTATGTAATACTTTTGGCATTGCAGAACGCATCCGCGTACCTTGCCCAGCAGCTAATATAATGGTTTTTACAGTCATGTATTTTCCTTTGTACCTATGATGTGATAGATCTATTGTGAAGTCGTTGACGACTCTGAAGGGTAGCAATTGTGATCCCGAAAAGTATATCATATTGAGAAATTAATGTATTTCTAACACTCTCACATTTTTTAGCTGCCCGCTTAACCCGCCTTTCAATTTTGAATAATCTGGGGTTGGTACTAATGCTGCATATTTTCTGCTCCATATTGTTTTTTTAGCACTAACAGACCATACTAAAATATGGCGACTGACACTTTTTTGCCCCGCCTTAGAGGAAAATCCTATTTAACAGACTATTGAAAAATACAAGCTACCGCTTTTATTTATGAATAAACTATGAGCAATGATGGTAAAAAATTACGTATTGCCTTAATAAGCAATAATTACACGCCTTATAGCGGTGGAGTAGTCAGCTCTATTAATGCGCAGGTTGCAAATTTACTGGAAGACGGTCATTTGGTTCGTGTCATTACCTTAGACTTTCTGGGCAACAAACATACTGACCCCGATTATGTTGTCCGAATACACACACCGATCAAATTCAGGTGCAGGAAAAATCATTATGCAATTCCCTGGTTCATGGTGACTCAATTGAAACAAATCATTACCAGCATGAATGCAGATATAATTCATGTACATCACCCTTTTTTGCTCGGAACCAAGGGGCTTGAAGTCGCTCGTACGCTAGGTATACCGGTCATATTTACCTACCATACCTTGTATGAGGAGTATGCTCATTATGTACCGTTACCTACCACTATTGCCAAACCCTTAATACGCAAATTAGTGAGAAATTTTTGTTGTGCTGTAGATACCATCATCGTTCCCAGTCCAAATATAAGAGATTATCTTAAAGAACAAAATATCATCACCATTCTGCAATGCATTCCTAGCCCATTACAGTCCTTTTTTCAGGGGATTCCTTATACAGAACGTACACGCTCAGCAGGTGATCCCGTTAAATTACTGAGCGTCCTTCGCTTCACTAAAGAGAAAAATGTACCGTTTCTACTGGATGTATTAAACCTGTTAGATGAACGCTTTACTCTAACTCTGGTTGGCTATGGTGCTGAATACGAGAATCTGCGCTCCTATGCCTATGATCATTTACAATTATCAACGCAGCAACTTCAGTTTGTCCTTAAACCTCCCCGCGAGCAACTAATCAACTACTATAGAGATGCCGATCTTTTCCTGTTTCCATCTAGAACGGATACTCAGGGTCTGGTTATGTTAGAAGCTATGGCTTGCTCAACACCTGCCGTAGCCGTTATGGGCCCAGGCCAAAGGGCACTTATTCAGCATAATAAAAATGGCGTACTGGTCACAACAGAACAGGAAATGCAACAGGCTATTACAGATTTAGCCAATCATAAAGAAGCATATTACGCCATGCAAAAAGAAGCCTGGCGGACTGCACAGAGCTTCTTGCCAAAGCAATTTCGTGAAAAACTTTTAGCGGTATATAGACAGCTTATTGATGCTTAGGAGTGCGGATTTAATAATATCCGAAAGTCTCTGTTCTAATGTAGCCTGTATGGAGCTTGCATAATACAGGAAGAGCAGCGCACTCACTTTCCCGTATTCCGCAAGCTCCATACGGGCTACACAAAGATTCCTTAGGAACGAAAGTTCTTCTCCTTTGCCTATATTCTCAGGTGTTCCATCTCAAAGGGTAGTAAGCTGAAAAAAATGATCATTAATAAACATAAAGTTTAGAGGTATGCCTGGCTTAAGGCATCAAGCACTTTTTTTTGTCGCTCTAAAAGTTTATTGGTAGCAACTGTTCCGATCAAAGAAGTGAAGGTTTCGCTCACGATTGATTTTTTCAGATCGCGTAATTTGAAGTAATAAATTTGCTCAAATTTCAGGTTTGGGGGAAAATAAATCTGCCCCCATCGTTGCTTCCAGGACCTTCTGTCTATACAAAAGCCTTTAATGGTTTCTACTATGCCATTACCACGTAAACCCCAGCCATTATCTATAGCAAGCATTTTATCTAGCGATTCAATATACATATAGTTACCGGCATATCGGTCTCTGTTTTCCATGAGGAAATCCAGCAGGAGCATGGTAGCTGGTTTAATTTGTTTTTCTTTTTCTAGTGATGAAGCTAATTGAGCATCTGCAACAAAATATTGAAAAGAGCCTTTTTGCTTGAAAAAATGCACTTTCCGGATAACCGTGCAAGGTACAATATTAAGGTTTAGCAACTGGTCTAGTCGATAAGCTGCTGCTTCAGAGTTCAAATTTGCCGAGGGGTTGTATTGTTTTGGCTTAAATACACCCGTAATACCGTTATCAAGGGTAACCAGATAAGTGCTGGTCGCTCCTCCACCCAGTACTTTTTGACTTACTGCATTTGCTGTTGACATATATTGCTGTAACCATTGCTCAAAACAGGCCGCTTCTTTAAAGTACCCATAAAGCTGCAGCAACCAGATTGCTTCTTGATACTTATAGTCATCAATAAACATTGCATAGATTTGTTGTGCAGACCCAGGGAGCTCTACTTTAACTAATGCCGGATAGTGTTCAAGAATGTTCACGATAACTTGGTGTTAGGTCAGTTGTAAATGCTTTGATATGCTGTATTGATATACTTTATCGCTTCCTACTAGAAGTGTGATTTTTCAACACCTGCCAACCTTGTTATACAAGCTCGGAGTTAGAGAACAATAACATTTATCTTAATGGCTGCAGCTGTTTTACAAAATGCTGTAATATTATATCCTAATCAATAGGGTATATGCTTTTCAGATCGCTTTATGACTGGCTAAATCATTGCTAAAAACGAATATTAAAATTTTGTTTACACTCTCCCTGGCTTTTGTCGTTGCTTATTTTACGATGATATTTAAAGATAGCCAGCTGAGCGGAGTGCGTGCACCCTATTTACAAATGTCAACATCGGAAAGTGTGCTTATCCGCTGGTTAACCGAGGACATTCAGCGTGGCGTGGTTCGTTTCGGTGAAAATAGTGGACATATGACGACTATTGAACTTGAAAGTTCAGCGACAACAAATCATAGTGTAAAACTGTCCAATTTAAAACCCGGTACGCAATATTACTATCAAACAGGAAAAACTGGCAGTTTTAATCCTTTTGAGCCTGAAAAACACTGGTTTTATACGCATCCTGAAACAGTTGTAGCAACACGTGTGTGGGTGATTGGGGATTCGGGCAAAGCAGGTAAAACCTTAAACCAAGTACGAGATAGTGCATTAAGGTGGATGAAAGATAATCCTCTGCTGGCAGCACAGCCTGATAGACAAAGTGATACACATTCCAGTTATGACAATAACATGCCGCTTATCAATGTCTGGATAGCATTAGGTGATATTGCTTATCGTTCAGGTAGCAATGAGCAATTTCAGTCCGCATTGTTTGATCCATTTGAAGGCATCACTGCTAACACCGTATTATGGTCTGTTTATGGAAATCACGATAATCGTAGGTGGACTTATTTTAAAATATTTACCTTGCCTGAAAATGCCGAAGCCGGAGGTGTTGCATCACAGACAGAAAATTATTACTCAATTGATTATTCCAATGTGCATTTTGTCATGCTCGACTCGCAGGCAAGTGACCGCTCTGCAACGGGTAAAATGGCAAACTGGCTAAAGAATGATTTAGCGCAAAACACCAGACCATGGTTAATTGCAGCTTTTCATCACCCTCCTTATAGCAAAGGCACTCATGATTCTGACGATAGCCTTGATAGTAATGGCAGAATGCGGGATATGCGTAAAAACATTATACCAATACTTGAACAGGCAGGTGTCGATCTTGTACTGTCTGGGCATAGCCATATGTATGAGCGTTCTTATTTGATCGATTGTGCTTATGATGAGTCCTTCGCTTTTTCAGCGAAAAACATTGTTTCAACAGGTGTTAACAACAAGCATCAGCAATATATTAAATCACACAACAAACAGCACCAAGGAGCAGTCTATGTAGTTACCGGCTCCGCTTCTAGAGTAGGCAATGGCCCTATTGATCATCCTGCACATCATATAGGCTTACTTGAAGCGGGCTCTATGGTGATCGATATAAATAACAATAATTTAGTTGCGCGCTTTATTAACCATAGGGGACAGGTCAGGGATACGTTTAGTATCACCAAAGATGATCAATACATCAGTGTTTATCAGGGGTGTAATTAATTTAGAAATGTTTAAATTCTGGAATTCTAGGGACACAATACTCAATTGTCCTTTTTGGTCTTTGCCTCTGCCCTGAATACAAGATGACTAAAGTGGGTCCCCCCATTTGGGTCATGTGTTTTTTTTTGTATGGTGTAAGCTGAAGTTAAGTTTGATTCTGGAAGAAAAAATAGCCTTGATGGTCAACACGACATCATGCTATTGGATATAAGTGATACATAATATATAGAATTTCATGTAAGTAATTTCCACATATCCTAACAAGTCATTTATTGTTAACTTTCGGAAGCGGGATCTATAGCCTCGCATCCGAAAATTGCTTGTTAATTTCTGAGAGCCTATAGGTAGCTTATTAAAACCCACATCGTCATTCCCGAAGTCTAGTCAGTCAATCTGAGCACAAGCTTTATCAGGAAGCTATTGCCTAGGCAATAACAGTATGCAGGAATAACGAAGGTGTTTGAATATGCTTATGGGTAATCAGGTAAATATATAAACATTAGTTGAAATCCCCCCTGTTTTACTGCAATTTTAAACGTCAAGATAAAAAATCTGGACCACCGAGTGTTAGAAAATTAACCAATTAAGGAAATATGATATGGCAACATCTAAAACACCTGAATACACTGATTTTACACGCGATGTGTTAGGCCGGTATATCTGTAATGGCCTTGATGAGGCTATGAACAGCACACCAGAGGGGAGCAATCGCGCTGACGCTCGCGATTTTGATATCATTGTGATTGGCGGAGGAACTTTCGGTTCGGCGATCGCACAGCAATTATTCGCTAACGACTGCGCCGGTAATCACCGCATACTGGTTCTCGAAGGTGGCCCATTTTTTGTTCCCGAACACAACCAGAACATGTCGGCGGGAATCGGACATAAAAACGATAAACTTGGCAACGGAGAAGCACGGTCGATCTCAAGTTTGCGAGCCCAGGGCCATCCAGATGGCCAACCCTTTGCCGAAGTCTGGGGGCTGCCCTGGCATTCACCTATAGGCTTTTCGGGGTTATCGTACAGCATCGGAGGTCGTTCAGTTCACTGGGGAGGGTGGTCACCACGTCTACTGAATGAAGAAATGCCAACCTCCGCCTCTGGTGCGCCACATCGCTGGCCGACAGCTGTCGTGGACGACTTGAAGAGCCAATATTTTGACGAAGCTGCCGAACAAATCGGCGTGGATGTTACCAACGACTTCATTCACGGCTCTTTGCACGAAGCCATGCGACAACGGCTTTCTGACGGCATCGCAGCAGGGGATGTTGACTCGGCTATTCCACTTTCCCAGTTACCAACGACATTGAAGATCCCTACGGGAACATCGGCTAAGCTAAAGGAACTGTTGAAGTTAGAGGCACCGCTTGCGGTGCAGAGCAAAGCATCTCATGCCGGTATTTTTCCAACTAACAAGTTCAGTACAGTGCCGTTGATAGTCAAGGCAGTTCGCTCTGCATACAATGAATCAAATGGTGATGATATCAAGAAACGCTTGATGCTGGTCCCCAGGTGTCACGTCAAACGCCTTGGGTATCAAAATGGACGCGTAACGGAAGTGTTTACAAATCAACGTGATAAACCGATCAAAGTTCCGCCTGGAGGCAAAGTAATCATTGCCTTAGGAACGATTGAAAGCATCCGGCTGGCCTTACTCTCATTCGGAGGGATGCCAAACTACACCAATATCGGCAAAAACTTAATGGCTCATCTACGCTCAAACCTGAATTTTCGTATCCCGCGCGAAGCACTTGAGCCACTCCTTTCGCCAGCTATTAAGGAGCTTCAGTCGAGTGCCTTACTCGTAAAGGGCAAAGCCACTCGAGCCGATGGCTCCGTCATAGGTCACTTTCATCAGCAAATCACAGCTTCGGGACTAGGTTTTGTAGACTCCAATTCCGAAGCCGAGTTGTTCAAAACCATACCGGATCTTGACGATCTCGAATTATTCAAAACAGCAGATGACGGCTCGGTAATGATTACCGTTCGCGGAATTGGCGAAATGATTCCAGACAACCCAAACAGCTTTGTACGACTTGATAATGAACTTGATGAAAATGGTGAGCAAAGAGCATTTGTCGCTATAGAATCTGCCCCTGCTGATAAAATACTTCACGATCTCATGGATAAGAACGCGCAAGATATTGTCTCTGTTTTTGCCAACGGAAAAGCAATCGAACCACCCCCTAGTTCATCGAATCCATCGCCAATCGGTGGGTCTTTCCGGCACGATGGTTTAGGATCAACTCATCACGAGTGCGGAGGCCTGGAAATGGGAGATGAGCCCAATACATCTGTGACCAACTCAGATGCCCGGTTCTGGCACGTGGAAAACGCTTACGTAGTAGGACCATCCCTGTTCCCAACGATAGGCTCCCCCAATCCTATGCTGACCGGAATAGCTATGAGTCGCCGGTTGGCTGACCATTTAATTCCCTCGCCAGAGCCGCAACTCGTCGAGCCTGGTTTTACCTCTATATTTGATGGCTTGACAGCCAACCGCTGGCGTATTTCAAAAATTTCAAACCAAACCAATAACGACCCCGGCAAAGCAATAATTTGTGGTGGTGCTCTGGAAATGATCCCTGGAAATGATATTGGTTTATTGTGGTACACCAAACCTATGCCGGCTAATTATGTGCTTAAGCTGGAGTGGCGACGCTTCCAGCATGCAGATAATTCTGGTGTGTTTATTCGTTTCCCCCATCCCGATAGCAAGGGTTACAACAATACGGCTTATGTGGGGGTCGACTTCGGATTCGAAGTTCAAATCGACGAACTGGGACAACCAAATGGCCTTCCGATTCAAAGCACGGGGGCTATTTATAATGAGCCTAGCCAAACGCTCACACAACAAGCTGCCCTCCCTGCAGGTGAATGGAATGAATTCGAAATTCAAGTCCAAGGACAAACATACACGGTTTTTCTCAATGGAACACAGGTAACAAAGTACACAAACACCAACCCAAGCCGAGGTTTACCCAGTACTGCCGGTACACCAAGTTTTATTGGATTGCAAACGTATCCCGGCTTCCAAATGGCATACCGAAACATCCGTTTTAAACCCTTATAGATATCATTTTAGGGCTACCAAATCATGGAGACAGGTCTTTGATTTATGCTAAAGGGCTGCAATCAAGGGGTCGGCCAGCTTGATTTTTCAAGCTGGCTGACCACCTTGAACATTTTAAATCGCCCAGACGTTTCAGTATGTTGTAGTAGAATAAAGACCTGAGCTAACCCCAATACTTTTTGAAACCGCTGAGCCCAACTACCTTTAGACGGTGATTGTTTAGCTTTTAAATGAAAATGAGCTAACCCTGCTTTCTTAGCTTACGGTTAAACCCGATCAGCCCAGCTAACCCAGAGCCAAACAAAAAAACTGCGGATGGAGCCGGCACTTCTGTATTTGGG
>WTCN01000186.1 GCA_013138555.1 Methyloprofundus sp.
AGCGTGACTTGCTAAGCTTGATGACATTACGGGGTAAAAAAGCGCAAGAAACAGGGCATGATACTGACGAAAAGTCTGATAATGAATTAAAGATTCCCCTGCAATTAGGACTTGCTGATGAAGAAGGTTACCCTCACCAAGGTATACTGGATTTTGGGGAATCAGAACTCAATACCAGCACCGGCACAATAGAGTTACGCGGTATCTTTAGCAATGCAGAAAAGCCAACTCGCTTACTACCCGGTTTATTTACCCGTTTACGTTTACCCGTTGATGAGACGGCCAATGCCTTATTAGTCAACGAACGAGCCATAGGAGCCGACCAAAGTGGCCGCTATCTATTGGTGGTTAATAAAGAAAACAAAGTTGAGAAGCGCCCTGTCACTATAGGTCAAAAGATTAAAGGCATGATCGTGATTAAAGAAGGCATAAAGGCTGATGATCAAGTGATTATCAATGGTCTGCAAAAAGCCAGACCTGGCAGTGTCGTCAATCCTAAAACAGCCACAGCAGGATAAGTTTATGTTTTCTCGTTTTTTTATTGAACGCCCGATCTTTGCCAGTGTTATTTCCATTGTTTTGCTGATTGCCGGGATAGTTTCCGTCCTCACTTTACCGAGTGCGCAATATCCGGAAATTACACCACCGACTGTTGAAGTAAAAGCCACCTACCCTGGTGCCAATGCCCAGGTTATTGCCGAAACGGTGGCCGCTCCCATTGAGCAGCAAGTCAATGGGGTAGAAAATATGCTGTATATGTCATCCACCAGTGCGGGGGATGGCTCTTATACCTTAACCGTGACCTTTGAGGTGGGCACTGATTTAGATATGGCACAGGTGATGGTGCAAAACCGTGTTGCCTTGGCAACGCCTAATTTACCGGAAGAAGTCAACCGTCAGGGGGTGAATACAAAAAAGAAATCGGCGAATATTATTTTATTTATTTCACTGATTTCCCCCGATGATACCTTTGATGAGCTGTATTTAAGCAATTATGCCACGCTGAATATACGTGACCAGTTAAGCCGTATAAAAGGCATTGGTGATGTCACCATTTTTCCGCCCAGTGATTACAGTATGCGTATCTGGCTAAACCCAGAGCAAATGAAATCCCGTGGCATTACCACTCAGGATATCCTGAATGAGATGCGTGAGCAAAATGTCCAGGTCGCCGCCGGACAAATTGGTCAGCCTCCTGTGCCTAAAGGCTTGAATTTTCAATATGCGATTAATGTCTTAGGGCGTTTAACCGATATAGAGCAATTTGAAAATATGATTATCAAGACGGGAGAGCGTGGCAGTATCACTCGTTTAAAAGATGTGGCGCGTGTTGATTTAGGGGGAAAAACCTACGACATCAGCTCTAACCTGAGTGGTGTCGCTTCGGCCAGTATCAGTATTTATCAGTTACCCGGTGCAAACGCACTGGATGTCGCTGATCAAGTCAGGGCAAAAATGGATGAACTCGCCACCAATTTCCCTCAAGGTCTGGAATATAAAATTCCCTATGACACCACGCTATTTGTTAGTGCCTCTATACATGAAGTCTTTGTCACGCTATTCCAGGCAGGGGCTTTGGTTTTTATCGTCCTGTTTATTTTTCTGCAAGACTGGCGCGCAACCATTATCCCGGCAATCACTATCCCGGTTTCTTTGATTGCGACCTTTATCGTGATGGCGATGATGGGGTTTTCCTTAAATATGCTCACCCTGTTTGGCCTGGTACTCGCCATCGGGATTGTAGTCGATGACTCCATCGTGGTGGTCGAGGCGACCGCCGCTTATATAGACAAAGGATTATCAGCAAGAGAAGCCGCTATTCAGGCAATGAATGATGTATCTGGGCCGGTTATTGCAACCACTCTGGTACTATTAGCCGTGTTTGTCCCCACCGCTTTTTTGCCAGGTATTACCGGAGAAATGTATCGTCAATTCTCGCTGACCATTGCGGTTTCGACGCTATTCAGCTCCTTAAATGCCTTAACCTTAAGCCCCGCAATGGCAGGCTTATTACTCCGCCCCGCATCAAAAAATAAAAATGCCTTTTTCCGCGGTTTTGATCGTTTTTTTGCAGCCGCCTCCAATGGCTATGCAAACTTTCTGAAAGTGATTGTTCGGCGTGGTTTTATCATGATGTTATTAGCGCTAGGCATTGCTGTCGTCAGTGGCTGGCAATTTGGTAAAATACCGTCAGCCTTCTTGCCGGTTGAAGATCAGGGCTATGTGATCACCAGCGTACAACTACCCGATGCAGCCTCTAAACAACGTACCGATGAAGTATTGCAACAGATCAATGCCATTTTAGAAGCAACACCAGGTCTAAAAGACTGGGTCTCGCTCGGTGGTTTTTCCATGATAGATGGCACTAACGCTTCTAATGCTGCGACTATTTTCGTGGTGATGAAACCCTGGGAAGAGCGTACCGCTGAAAATGAAACGCAGGCGGCAATTTTACAACACTTAAATCAAAAATTTAGTGCGATACAGGAAGCGATTGTGTTTACCTTTGTGCCACCTGCCATTCCTGGCCTAGGGGTTTCTGGTGGTTTCCAGATGCAGATTCAGGACAAAGGCAATGTAGGCCTGGATGAGTTACAACGCATGGCCAATGAAATGATTGCGGATAGCCAAAGTCAGTCGGGACTGGCAAGACTCAATTCAACTTTTAGAGCCGGAGTCCCCCAGCTATTCGCCGAAGTGGATCGTACCAAGGCCAAGACTCTGGATATCCCCCTAAGTGATGTATTTAGTACCTTACAAGCCTATTTAGGCTCAGCTTATGTGAATGACTTTAATAAATTCGGTCGCACCTGGCAGGTTAAGGTACAGGCCGATGC
>WTCN01000219.1 GCA_013138555.1 Methyloprofundus sp.
CAGGCAGAATTCGGGCACGACGCTGGTGGGGGGTTGATTTAGGCGATAAAGAGGTCTATCTATGGGGAGCACCTGTAGAACTTGAGAATACTGACAAAATAAAACAAGTCCGCGACCGTTTGATGAATCAGGTATTGCTGAATGCTTTCGATATGTCACCCGCGACCATGACGGAATACCTAAAAATTATCCAGCAGTATCAACCAAAATGTCTGTATGGCTATGCAAGTAGTCTTGCTTTACTTGCTAAATTTTCCCAAAATACCCAGCAAACACTTAATATTCCTAGCCTTAAAGTTGTTTTTACGACGGGTGAGCCTCTTTATCCAGATCAGCGCAAAATTATTCAAGAAACCTTTCAGGTGCCTGTTGCTAATGAATTCGGGAGTCGTGATATAGGTTTCACTGCGCATGAAACACCCGCCGGGCAAATGCTACTCATGAGCGAAAGTCATATTCTTGAAATCCTTGATAGTGAAGACCAGCCCGTACAGGCAGGGGAAACCGGTGAAGCGGTGATAACTGGGCTGTGTTCACAAGCTCAGCCGTTTATCCGCTACCGAACTGGGGATATGGTCAAGGCAACTGACAAAATATGTCAAGAAGGGCGCGGACTACACGTACTAGGTGAAGTCATTGGTCGCTCAACCGATTTTATTATCAAACAGGATGGTACAATCTTACATGCGCTGGCTGTTATCTATGTTTTACGCGCTATTGAGGGTGTTGAATCCTTTAAAATAATCCAACACTCAACCGATGAATTAGAAGTACAAGTTGTCACTAATGTATTATGGAAAGGGTCTGCTCAACAGGAAATTACTGAACAACTACAGCAGCGCCTAGGTAAAATTACTATCCAGGTCAATCAGCTGGAGAGCATTCCGCCTGAAAAATCAGGTAAGCACCGCTATGTAGTAAGCCATGTGAATTTGCCAACAAATTTTTAAGCTTTCAAAAAAAACGCATTTAAATTATAATTTGACTAACGACCCTAGTACTTCCAGTGCTTAACAGGAATGTGTACAAAACAGCTTATTCAAATGCATGCGCAGACAAAAGCCTATTTCACAGTGCCTATAAATTCAGACGGGGAAAAATACCTTTAAGTTTAATACGCACAATAACTCCATAACATAGCCACATTTAAAATGTCTTTAACAAAATATCTAGGTTTACCTTTCCGTTACAAAATATGGAATCCACTGCACATCCAGCTAATACTCAGTGATCTTATAAAACCGAACCAGGCTATACATGATCATGACACCCACTTAAAAGCCGCCATAAACTGGCTTTGTCGAGCTCAGGATATTCGTGATAACGAGCGTGATAACGGCGGGGTTTCTGCTGGCTGGAGCTTTGAAGACAACTGGCTGCCTAGCTATCCGGAAACCAGTGGTTACATTGTGGAAACTTTCGTTGCTGCTGCGGAGTTATTGGAGCAACAAGAGCTTTTGGAACGCGCTAATAGAATACTGGACTGGGAGCTGTCTATTCAAAATCAGGATGGCTCATTCCCCGGGCATTTTGGCGAAGCAAGTAGTAAACCCGTCATTTTCAATACCGGCCAGATCATGCACGGTATGAACTGCGGTTACCAGCAACTCGCTAGACGCGAATGTCTGGAATCAGCAGTCAATGCAGGAAAATGGCTGATCACACAACAAGATGAAGACGGCTGCTGGCGACGCAGTACCCATAACGGTATTATTCACACGTATAATACCCGCGCTACCTGGGCTCTATTGCAAACAGGCCTACTTGCTAAGGAACAGGCACTGATTGATGCGGCAACAAAAAATATTGACTGGGCTTTAACTCAACAGTTAGATAACGGCTGGTTTGACAATAATGCCTTTACCACAGGAGCGGAGCCTTTTACTCATACTATTGCTTATGCCATTAGAGGCATACTTGAATGTGGCTTACTACTGAATAAGCACGAGTATATTGAATCGGCCGCCAAAGCTGCTAAAGCTCTGGCATCTCTACAAAAAGCGGATGGCTCAATTGCGGGGACTTATACGCAAAACTGGGAAACGAGTGCCTACTACGTCTGCCTGACGGGTCTTGCCCAGACGAGCATTATCTGGTCGCGCCTGGTGCAAACAGGCAATAGTCCGGAATTACAGGAAAATATTGACAAAGCGCTCAGCTATTTGAAACAAAAACAGCATATCAATAACAATGGCAGTGTTAATGATGGCGCTATTGCCGGGTCTTTTCCTCTGTGGGGACGTTACTCGATGTTTGAGTATCCCAACTGGGCTGCTAAGTTCTTTGCTGATGCCCTACTTGCTGACAAAATACATAAAGATAACCCCTAAATAAAACGAATAGCCTGAAATCATGTCAAATTTATCAATTCTTATCTTATGCGGTAGTTCTCCACGCCATATATATATAGCTAATGCCTTATGTAAAGCGGGTAAGCCTATTGCAATCGTTCAGGAAACCGGCACACAATGGACACTTAATAAAGTGATTAAGCAGCTAAAGCCTATTAACTTTTATCGTAAAGCCTGGCGCTGGATAAGAGATAGAAAGCGCTATACAGGTAATCAGGAAGAATCTTTTTTCTTTGGCGAGGCAACTGCGCAACTTGATCAGCCACAACTTGTTGTCAATGTACCGCATATCAATCACCCTGGTGTCGTTAAACTCGCTGAAGAAACTCAGCCTGATGTCATTGCCGTATTTGGTACTTCACTGATAAAAAGCACATTGCTGAAAATGGGCAAACATGGCATCGTCAACCTACATGGGGGGCTTTCACCTCATTATCGGGGGGCCGACTGTACTTTTTGGGCATTGTACAATGGTGAACCTGATCAGGTCGGATGTACATTACATTTTATCAATGAAGGTATCGACACCGGGAAACTGATTGCTCATATTTCCCCTGAAATCAAAGCTAGCGACGATGAACTAACACTATTCTGGCGGGCGGTAAAAGAGAGTGCCGAAATTTATGCAAGTTTGATGGATAAGTTTGAGCAAGGAACAGCTTTAGGACAACTACAGGCTGAAAAAGGTAGCTTATATCAGGTCAAAGACCGAGAGCTTACACACGAGCAAAAACTAGATGCAATGCTAAAAGATGGGCTTCTTGAGAAAAGTGTATTACCATCAAGAATAAAATGGTTTTAGATAACTGACACTCTACCCTGTATGGTGGCTTAGAGTAATATGTGCCGCTCTCTGCTAAGTATAGGTTTTAGCTTAAACCTTTGAATAGATAGAAATAAAACCAACAACTTTGAGGAGCGGCACTTTAGGCCGCTTATAAAGTGCGGACTAAAGTACTACGCCCCAGATAATTTCCTAAGCATAAGATTCCTATATAGACTTCGGGAATAAGCATTTTTTTGTGATCACAAACTTATAGACTGCTATACTAATAAATAGACTATTATCTGAGTAGCTATCCTACAGCAATATGGCATTAACAATGTCCAGATTCAACGACGAAACCTATCAACTGAACAGTTAAAAATAAAATCAATATTATCTCTTTTTATGGTACTGCCTTATAGGTTATAGGTAGGCAAGCCAGAAATTTTCTTATACAGTATTACAAGCAATAAAGTCCTTATAGGCAAGGTAAATCAATGCGTTTATTATTAATTTTAGTTCTATTACAATTACCTATTAGCAGTTATGCAGTGGAATCGACAGGCGAAGTAAACCCTGAGCGTGCAACTGCCTCAGAAATGTTAAGGTTACCTGAACTTTGCCAGATTCGATTTGAATATGGCCCTAGAGGTAAGGAGTTTTCAAAATGGAAAAAGATTCTAGGTCCCGAATATATACATATACATCACTATTGCAAAGGCCTTGTACAGTTAATGCGCCTGAACAAACAGAAAAGACATTGGAAAGGTGATCTTAACTCGGCAAAAAAGAACTTTAACTACGTCATTTCCCGCGTACAAAACCCTAAGTTTGTTTTATTACCTGACCTTTACTACCGCATGGCTATCATTGCAACAGAAGAAAACAACTCTCCTGAAGCAGCGAGTTTTGCCAATAAATCAATTCAGGCAAAAAAGAACTATCTAAACCCTTACCTATTGCTTGCAGATACTTACCTTAAACTAGGAAACAGGGAGCAGGCTAAGCAGATCCTTTTGCAAGCCCAAAAATACCATCCAAACTCAAAAAGGCTCAGTTCAAAGTTAAAACAACTCTAGTATTTGACAGTGACACAGAAAAGAGAGCGACTCAAAAATACCATTGGAGAAAGAAAAGTTGAAAAAAGTAAAAGTTTATGGAGAGCGTAATAGTGGAACTCACTTTATTACCCGATTAATCCAGAGAAACTTTATCGCTGAAACAATTCCTGGAACGTTAGCTGATGCAAAACAATCGGGGTATAGAGATACGTTTGAGAAACAACTGGAATCATTGATTCAGGATGAGTGTAAAAGAAAATTAGCAAGTAGCATAAAAGTTGATGAATATTTTCTCGGAAACCCCTGGAAAACCCTGGGCTGGAAACATTGCGTCCCACCACTTGATATTATAGAATCTCATCCTGAAAATGAAAAAATTCTCTTTATTACACTAACAAAAAATCCTTATGCCTGGGCATTATCAATGTTTCGCCGCCCCTATGGAAATTTCAGTTTACAAAAACCTGATGACTTAAGTCAATTTTTAAAAGAACCTTGGCTTACTGCAAATAGAGATAACTGCCCCCCTCTTCTTAATAGCCCCATCGAACTTTGGAACCTAAAAACAGATGGCTATAGGCAGCTAGAAAAAAATCACACTGTTCTGCGCATACGTTATGAAGATGTTATTGATAACCCAGAAAAATTCTTATCCACTGTGTCAGAGCACTTAGAAAAGAAACCTAAAAAGTTTTTTATTTTGAATAAATCTGCGAAGGAAGAGGATGTAGGAAAGAAAGATTTTAATTATTATCATGATTATTACCTTAACCAGAGGTGGCGCGAAAAATTAAGCGATGAACACATTGAAATAATTAACCAATATTTAGATCCTATCATTGTCGAAGAGGCAGGATATACACTTATTAATACAAATAAATAGCATATTTCGGCATCTTTCATTAGATAGTTTACACTTCCATTTTATTATCCCCGTCATTCCCGAGTTGATTTATCGGGAATCTCTTCGTATACGCAAGACTCCTGCGAGAAGCATGCAGGGATGACGGTAACTTAGGAACGCGCTGAAATAATTTGATCAACTGTCGGTGTGGTTATCCGCACAATGCGGCTAAAGCCGCAGCCACACACAGCATTGACTCGTTGCTGGTTTTATTTCGTGCACGTTCCTTACTCTAAAAAAGTGGTAACTACTTTGAGTTCATGAAAGGTGTCCATATTTTCTATGGTTTTAATTTTGAAAATATTAGTTGTCTAATCTTACCTCCCTTTTGCTGGTATTTAAGATAAAAAAGCACCCTCTCTTAAATTGAAAGTTTACAGAGATTAAAACGATCAACTTAATACAAGACAAACACTCTATTAAAATAAGTTGGTAACCGGTATTAAAATAAAATCCTTCTATAGAAATGGAGTCTATCATTTTGCCACAGAAATTGTCCTTAAAATATCCCCATACATTCAAGGCGGTACAGCCTTGCCTTAAAAAAGACGAACAGTTCATCGACTCGCTTCTACCGGTACTGCAAAATAGAACAGCGCGTTACTGGCCCGATACCGGGGTTAAATCAGATTTTTTTTATGCCCGCTTTCCAGATAAGTCTCAACTAATCCATATGGCTAAACTAGCCACTCAGCGCCGTATTATATACTGGCATCCCTGGCATATGGAGGTGACTCATAAGGCATACCGTCTTGATAAAAAGATAGATTGGTTCACTCCACCTACTGGCGATCACGAATGGATTGATTCACTCGTCAGGTTTACTCATATGATTGACCTTACTGCAGCTTATGACTTCACACATGAAGGAAAATATTTAGCTTCTTTTGAAAATTACCTAAATAGCTTTTCTATCGCCAGGAAAACTCCTGGGCGTCATTGGAAATTTTTAATCAATATAGCCGTTAGGCTGATCAACCTGATCCGTGCTTATGACTTAATTGCTCATGAGGACTCTTTACCTTTATCAGTACATTTAGAAGTCCTAGAAAATATAGCTTTAGACATCGAGTTTCTACTCAACTCTTTAGATAAAGTGCGAGGTAACGGTGCATTTTTTGCCACAACAGCCTTATTAATTGCCAGCGAATTTTTAACAGACATCTTTGATGTTGAAAAGTGGCAAGTGCTTGCAGAACAAAAACTCTATGAAATTCTTGATACTGAAATACAATCGGATAACATAGAGGTTGAACAAGTGCCTATGTATCATGGAGAAGTTGTACTTACTTTATTAGATTATTGCATTATGCTTAAAAGCAATAACCTTCCAATCAGTACACAGCTAGAAAAAACAATAAAGGGAATGTTACATGCTCTTACTGAGCTTTGCGACCCCGAAGGAAAAATCCCGGCAATTGGCGACTCTGATAGGTACTCAATCACCTATATTACCAATCTCTATCACACTATTTTTCAAGCTGAAACAGCTCAAGTATTTCCTGCAACAGTTAAAACTATAAGCGATTACTCTAGTTTAACCACATATGATGCCAGCGGCTGGGCTATTGTACGCTGGAACTATAATATTGAAAAACAGGGCTATCTTCTTTTTGACTGCTCTGGAAAGCCTAAACATCAAAAAAGCGGTCATTCACATGCGGATGATCTACAGTTTCTGCTACATACAAGTAATGGTGCTATATTTACAGACCCAGGACGCTTTAGCTATTGCACTGATTTCCAGGCATATTACCCCTTCACTAAAAAGCGAATTTACCCAAAAGACCAGTTTCGTCCCTTCTATACATTGCTATTCCCCAAATTTATGGATTTATATGGGCGCAATTGGAAAGAATATTTCAAACGTACTTTATCTCATAATACCATTAGCCTAAATGGTGAAAATCAACCTGGGTATGCTAAGCGGACAGACCCTTGCTCTAAAACAGAGTTACTTCAGCAGCAAAAAACAGGCCCTTTAGTCTTTCTTCAAGGTCACCTTGATACCTCTGCTAATAAAGAAAATAGCCCCCCTTATCAACATACACGGACTATTTTAGGTGTGCTTCCCCATTTATGGATTATTGTCGATAAAATGAATGCGGAGGAAAAAGGTAACTGGATCAGTTCATATCACTTAGAGGCAGGAAGCCAGGCCAGCATCAGCAACCAAAGCATATACATAGAAGCTAGTGGTGGTGCTCACTCCATGCATTTTCTAAGTTCAACAAATACAAGCCCTCTATTGTCGGTTGATGATGATTGGATTTCACACATTTATAATAAAAAGCAACCCTCAAAAACCATCCGTACTACCACTGAAAAAACCTCTGACGCTATGCTGGTGACAGTTATTCAGTCTCTTGAAAACAATAAAATGCAACTCAATGAGGCAAACACAGTTAATCTATCAATGGACCACTTGACTCAGGATATTTTTATTCTAACACTCACTCAAGGTGATTCTATAACAAAGTTAATTATCAACCCTGACTGCAAGCCATTAAAACATGGGGAACTTGAATTTGATTCGATATTAAGTCTTGAGTCACGCGATGGAGAGAATCTAACTGAAGCTGGGTTTATTGGCGGAACATTTCTACGCTCAAGTGACTTTTCTCTGACATGTAACCCACAAGAGGCAGGGGTTTATCAAACTTTTGTGTAACGTCTCATTACCCACAGGCCTTGAGCTAAACAAAAATCATCATCCTGCTTTTAGCAGGAATCTCTGTATTAATAGTAGATCCCCGCTAACAGCACCGTATGCGGGGGTGATAGCCCCAAAAATACTTTTACTACTTTAAGTCCCTTGCTCATCAACATCAAAAAACTCATGAATTTCCTGCAGTGGTATAAAGTTATACTCCTCAAACCCTTTAGATGAGTTATAGTTCTTAAGTAAGGTCATAAGCCCCAAAAATAAAGCTGACAATAAAACAAGGCTAAAAATCAATTTTACAGAGATTAATACAAAACGTTGCAGTAACCTTTTCCCTTTTTTTAAACCGCCGTTAAATTTATCAAGTATACGTGTCTTTTCAGACTCCAATGCAGGAATTTTGAATAATAGAAAGCAGCTAAGATAAGTTACCCCACCTATAGCAACCATAAGAACAAGGTAAAGTGCGGGAGAATTTATTAACAGCTCACCTGAAAGATAATCAGTGATATACAGCACAAGAAATAACACCGTATTTAATTGCAAACCTGGCGCTATTGCTTTAAATAAATCTCTTATCCGTGTAGAAAGCGTTTGATACGCTAATATATAAAAATATATGGCAGTAAACACCTGGCTTGCCAAAAATGCCCAACTAACCCCTTCAAGCCCCCAGTCTAGACCAATAAAACAAGCGGTAAGCGTAAAAACAAGAATAACGATGAGTGCAATTATCTCCTGTCGTAACTTATTCTGAGCCATCAGAAGCACACTACTCGGGCGTATAATAATATAGAAAAATCCTGCCATAGAGAGAATTTTCAGAGGTTCTGCGGCCGGCAGCCATTTATCGCCATAAACAACACCGATAAAAGGCTCGGCAACCCACCATAAGCCAACATAGAAAGGCAGTATATAAGCCATCAACAAGGTAATGACTCGATAAAACATATATTTTGTCTGATCCAGATCATCCTGAATTTTAGACATTCCACGAAAAACTGGCTGAGCAACTGGCTGACCCAACATAAGGTATGGAAGATTGTGAAGACTTTCTGCTTTATTAAATAAACCTAGAAAAGCAGGTCCGGCAAGTTTACTCAAAATTAACTTAAGCGACTCCCTTCTCATACGAGCAAAAAAATCATTTGCTACAATTTTAGAGCCATAACTGCCATGTTTCCGCATAATGGCAACATCAAAATTTAATTTAAGCTTTAAGGGGGTCACCCAGGAAAGTAAAAGATTACCCAAACCTCCTCCAATCAAACCTGCTAGAGTCAAGCTCCAAACCCCCATCCCATACCATGCCATAATGACACTACTCAACCCAGTAACCACGCCAGTCAAAACACTAATAACTGATTTCTTTTTGAATTGCATTTCCCGAGCCAACCAGGAACTATAGGCAGACGAAATAGGCCGCATAAAAAACATTAATGCCGAAACAGGCAATAATGCTTCATAAAGAGGGTTGTCAAAAAAAACCGCAAACCAGGGCGCAATAAAGTAAAAGCCAAGATAGATAGGAATAGAAAAGGCAAGTTGCAGGGTAAAGACAGCATTGAAATCATTATTATCTGCCTGCTTTGCTCTGATCAAAGCCTGCCCCATACCGCCTCCCGCCAGCATGCCAACAAAACCAGTAAAGACCTGAACGGTAACGATCGTACCAAAGTCTTCTGGCACTAGAAGCCTGGCCAACATAACTCCAAAAATAAACTCTAGCACCCTAGAGCCTACGTTACCTATTACCAGCCATTTAACACCGGCTCGTATGCTTTCACCTATATCCATAAAGCTAAGAACTATAAAATTTAATTTGTAATTAAGAATGAGGAATAAACTAGTACAGCCACCCTGTCGGTTCATGCATCGTCATCGTCATTCCTGTATGCTGCTAGCAGGAATATAGGTGCTTAGGCAATAGATTCCCGATAAAAAGATCTCGGGAATGACGGATATTTTTGCTACCCAACTTACGGATTACTGTACTGGACGTACCAGCCTAGTCCTTCTAGGGATCTGGGAGAACTTTCGTAGAACAAAAATATACTATTCAGATGATTATCTATGAATTTTTATCCTGCACAGAGCCCAGTTATACTGAAATATTTTAGCATGAGATATAGCTTTGACGAAGGTATTGATATTTTAAACTCTATTTTTTAATACCACGAAGACAGCCAGGTTGAGTTAGCTTATCAAACGAAGTACAGATAACATAATTCAACCTACGCTATAATAAGACATTGCTCTGTATTAAAGTGGTAACTCAGTATAAAGCTTTAAGGTATTTGAAAATTTTATTTAACACAAGACAGCTCCCAATATAAAATATTCTAAAAAATACCTTACGATACCCTTCTTAAAATTTAATAAATGGAACAAAATAAATGAAAGTTTTCGGCATAGGTCTTTCAAAGACAGGTACCTCAAGTTTAGCTAACGCACTCACTATACTGGGTTACAATGTTAAGGATTGCCTTGGTGTTGAAAAATATACTAAAGGTGATATTACATCCATGGATGAAAGTGCCCTATTAAATTACAACGCCTTAACCGACACCCCTATTCCTAGTTTTTATCAAGAACTAGATGATAAGTACCCTGGTTCCCGATTTATTTTAACGATAAGAGATATGGAAGGATGGCTTAAATCGTGTAAAAAACAGTTCAATCAGAAATCAGCCGACAAACAGTCAGAAGCACATAATGAATTATTTTTTGATCTATATGGAACAACTGTTTTCGATGAAGAAAAATTCAAATTAAGCTATATTGATTTTACCAATGGAGTGAAAGCTTACTTTAAAAATCGCCCTAACGATCTTCTTATTCTTAATGTATCCAATGGAGAGGGCTGGGAAAAATTGTGCCCTTTTTTAAACAAGCCTACACCTGAATCTCTCTTTCCAAAATCAAATGTCACACAAATAAGATGGCTAAATATTCATGAGCTTGCTCAAAGCTCTAGAAGTGCGGCGTTACACCTGTATGAGCTATCTAATGATTTAACAAAAAATAAGCTAACTCGTACAAATCAGTTTAAATATGCACTATCCTCATTTTTTGGTTTAGATATTTCTAATAGAATTGATAGAGGTGCAGATAAAACTCAAAAAAAAATTACTCAGGAATTGCTTCGCTTAGACCCCAATATACCTGTTATTACAAAAACAAATCATGATACCCTTCTAAAAAACAGGGCTTCGTGGAACCATTTTTGGTTGCTTAGTTGCTCTGAAGGTGAGGCTCAATTAGTGGGTGGCGCTGTTGGCTACACAATCAATTTAGCTTTAATAGAAGATGGGGTTCCCTACTTAGGTATAATCTATATCCCGGAAATTGATACTTTATACTATGCAGTGATCAACAAAGGTGTCTTTAAAGTACAAGGAAATAATAGCCCTGTCAGAATTGAGCCTCATCCTATTGATAGTTCAGCTGAAGATATTAAAATAAACAAGATAAGCTCTGCCCAAAGCATTGGTTCTCTCCTATGCCAAGCAGTGGAAAAAAATGTATCCTCTCACTTTGTCATTGAAAGTAGCAATGAATGGCAAACAGCAGCGGGTCACGCAATATTAAAAAGCATAGGTCTCACTCTAATTGACACTACAGATAATACTGAACTTAAGTATAATAAAAAGGATTGGCTCAATACGAGCGTTACAGTGAATACTCCTTAGGAAAACCAATCTTTTAAGCAAATATTAGAATGTTAAAACAACATGATGAAAAAAGATAAACTACTTTTCGCAAACTTAACAGCAAAAGAAACATTCCTGGAACAAGGCCGTATTTTTTTTTCAATCTTAAATACTTTTTCTCATTCAGGGTATAAGATTTTTTTACTAAAAAATGACACAATTTTTAATTCTGGTAAATATGGGGACTTAACATTTTCTTTGCAAAACTTAAGTGTTATTGATAGCAAACCCGAAGCACCCGAAAATTATACATTTCTATTTGATTACGTAGACAAGCAGTTAAATAAATTGCCATGGGGTAAAAAAATTAACCTCAAATATGATATTTATTCGCCCTATTGGCTCAAACACCCCATCATAATGCCCTTTCCTGTACACCCCTTACAGGAAGTTCAAGGTTCTTTGGCAAAGTTACCCGAGTTACGCAATACCCAAAGGCAGTTTCAGATTTTATTTGCAGGTGACTCAAATAACTATAAAAGAAAATGGGTAAACTACCCTCAGGAAAAACTAAGCAGATTAGAAATTATAGATACAATCAAGGAAAAGCTCTCCAGTAAGCTTATTGTTGTCGATGACGAAAAATCCTACACGACAACCATGAATACTCAAAACCTTGATAAATTCGTTCTAATTGATAATGAACAGCAACGTCTTGATAGTCATATTTGGTTGGATACATTAGCTAAATCCAACTTTTTCTTATGCCCTCCCGGAATTATTATGTCAATGTGCCATAACTTAGTTGAGGCCATGGCAGTAGGCTGTATACCAATTACTAACTACCCTGAATGGTTTCATCCTAACCTTAAGCACGGCGTTAATTGCATTGTATTTAGCGATGAAAATGATATGCTTGAACAGATAAATTCAATTTTCTCGATGAGCGAAGAGGAAATCAATTTAATGAAAAGAAATGCGATAGAATATTATGAGTCATATTTAAAAAAAGAAGCATTTATAAAAGAAATAGAAGAAGATTCTAATAAAAGCCAGACAGTACTATATTTTACTGAAAGGTATGTATTTAAAAACAATAAAAAATTAAATAAGCACTCTATACTTATGAGAGATACCTCAATTCCCGCCAAGAAAACGGGCATCAAATATCAGCTTAACCGTCTTTTAGAGAGCATTTAATTTCCCCTCTCATCAACAAAGTTTAATTTAAATATTCTCAAAATATACCTAAACCATTGCCTATGAAGCCTCTTATTAGCGTCATTATGCCCTGCTATAATGCAGAAAGTCACTTAAAAACCTCAATAAATAATGTATTATCACAAACATACCCTAATGTTGAGCTTATTGTTATTGATGATGGATCAACCGATAGCTCAGTAAGCATTTTAGAAGAGTTTGGCTCTGATATTACAATAATACTTCAAGAAAATGCCGGGCCTGGTCCGGCAAGAAACCGCGGTATCGAAAAGTCTAGTGGTGAATTCATTGCTTTTCTTGATGCCGATGATTATTGGGAACTTCATTGCTTACAAGCGCTTTATGATGCATTGAGTAATACGGATGCGGGATTATCATATTGTGGCTGGCAAAATGTCGGGGGACCTCCAAATCGTTGCCAACCCTATATTCCCCCAGATTATGAGAATGAAAATAAGGTTGAATCCTTTCTCAAAGCAGCATCACTTTGGCCTATACATGCAGCGTTAGTGCGCAGCGAAAATATAAAAAGCATAGGTAACTTTGATGAACAATGGGCTACTTGCATGGATTACGATCTATGGTTACGACTCAGCACAAAATGGCCGATTATCAGAGTCGAACAGGTATTAGCTTATTATAGGCATCATGACGGCGGCCAAATCACCTCAACACAATGGCGTCAAGCCAGAAATGTTTTATTAGTTAAGGAATATTTTATTGCTAATAACCCCGAGCTAGTGAGCCACCTTTCCAAAGAAAAAATATCAGAATTTACGGATGGTGCTTTTTTAAAAAGAGGGTATGATGCCTATTGGAAGCGTGACTTAGTCAGCGCACAAAAAATCTTCAGAATCAGCCTGCAAAGAAAAGGTGGTAAGCTGAAAGATCTTAAATACCTTATTCCCGCCCTATTACCAGAGCGGCTATATTTTAAGTTGATTGAGTTTATGGATGGATCATCAAAATAATATGAGTAATGACAACAACACAAGCCTTGCACGCTTGAAAGATTTTATTTTTGTACAAAAATGTATTCCCTGGAGTATATCTAACCGATTTAAGTGTTGGCTAGAGCTTAAAGCGCATTTTAACTCCCCATCTTTATATACTCTGATTAAATATGGTCGCTTAAAAAATATCGTTAGTCCATTAACTAAGGGCCCTCAACATCATTTTTTTGGCTACTATGAAAAAACACCCTGGAATAAGTCTGGTAATAAAATTTTAAGTCATCAAGCTTCTTTTAATGATCGACCACCTAACGCAGGTGATAAGGTTCAAATAGGCTATATTTCAACGACCCAATTGCCTGGAGATTTTGTAACGGTAGCTGAAACGTCGATATGGAATTGGCAACAAGGTGCAATGCTGCAATGGTCACCCACTGATCCTGAAAATACAATTATTTATAATGACTATAGAGAGGGTCGATATATTTCAATTCAGCGCGATCTGAGTTCTAACGATGAAGTTATTTATGATCTGCCTGCCTATGCACTTACTCAAGATGGTCAATATATTTTTAGTCTTAACTTTGCCAGATTGTTTGATAAAAGACCTGGTTATGGTTACGCAGGCTTAGCCGACCCTTTCGCTGAGCAAAAACACCCTGATAAGGACGGAATCTTTAGGTTAGACACTCAATCAGGG
>WTCN01000047.1 GCA_013138555.1 Methyloprofundus sp.
TATCGTGTTTTCCATTTCCATCATATTTCCTTCCAGAGCTAAAGTAACTGATACGGTGATGCTTCCGTCAACATTGTGGGTGATAGTCGTCATTGGTAGAGAGAAAAGTAATGTGCTAGTAAAGCTAGGGATTTTATATTAAATTATGAAAAATAACATTATATTTAAGCCTCACCCTTATGATATTGCTATGCGTAATATGGCTACTGATGTGTCATCACTTATTCTGGCATAACTATTAACAAGCTAAGAGGGGCTTAAAGTGGAACTTGGAATAATCAATAAATTCCCGTTGGGAATCTGGGCAATAATCCTCATTATGGTACTTCTAGCTTCTCTAGAAACCGGATATCGACTAGGGCTCAGGAAAAATCAACTGGATGATGATTCAAAACCTGGCAGCAAGGATTTCGTAATGGGGTCAATGTTTGCTGTGTTGGGGTTGGTTATGGCTTTTACCTATGCATATACTGTCAACCGGGCCGGTATGCGCCAGAATACTCTGGTTAACGAAGCTAACGCCATTGGCACCGCTTTCCGGAGAGCTGACCTGACTGCGGAACCATCGCGCAGTGAATTAAAACAGTTGCTACTAAATTATGCACAAACCCGGGTTTTTACCACCGATATGAACAATAATCAAGAGAACTTTGAGCAAGCCATTGCGAGGACACTGGCAGCCCAGTCAAAATTATGGCCGGCGACGATCCGTATGGTTCAAAGCAGCACTGCAGGCCCCAAGGAGCTCTCTATCGTTTATGCCATAAACGAAGTGCTAGACATTTACGTAAATAGATTTCGAGGCACTTATGACCGTTTACCGGGTGTTGCCTTGTTGATGCTCATATTTATCGCCGCTGCCTCGTTATCGGTTGCCGGATTTAATGCCGGATTATCAGGGAACATTAACCGTTGGCGCATAACTACCTTCACTATCGTTCTGGTGGTAGTGCTGCTGATCATTGTCGACTTCGATATACCCCAGCGCGGCTTTATCGGAGTAAACCAGGGTGCTTTAGAGGATGTGATTGCAGAAATGAGGGTGTCCGTCTCCCGCTCAGAATAATAACTACAGGGACAGTTTGATCAGAATATAAGCTAATATAGTTTCACAAGTATCCTAATCAAGCCTGGCTAAAAAAGCAGTAGCTTTTTCATTATCCCCAGGAGTTCCTTAAACGGTAGTTCGGTGGTGCCAGCGGCAACCAGTGGTAGTAACGCCGCCGAGATGGGCAATAACGCAGAACGGCTGATTAGAAATACGGAATGCTATATAAAAGTAAGGCAAGGCAAGGTATAACCAGGCACTTTCTTTTTTAAATTACGCATTAAGTTTATACTAAGGTCTTTCTGGATTCCAATCTCTGTTTTTTTAAATTGAGTTTTTGGTATCCGTTACTTTTAAAGGTTATGCACTTATTATACGAATTCAGGAGCTGTAAATAATCACTAAAAAATAAATTACACTAATTAGTTGAATCTAGGTTGCTAACTAAAGACTAGTAAAATTAAAAACACAGGAGAGTTAAAATAATGAAATCAATAAAAACTTTTTCATTTTCAAGTATTGTAACGACAGTCGCAGCTGTTACTTTTGTTGCAATCCTTACTGGTTGCGCATCAGCTCCACAGAAAAATACGGAAGATCGAAATTTGCTGGAAAGCGAAATCAATGTGGCGCTGACTAAGTTTTTTGCTGAGGCTCCTAACGCGCAACTAATAGTACGAAGCGCTCTGGGCGTACTTGTGTGCCCAACTATAACAAAAGCCGGTTTTATTATTGGTGGGGAAGGGGGAACCTGTGCCATGCAGATAAACGGCAGAACGATGGAGTATTACCGGGCCGCCGGATTCAAAGCGGGTCTTCTGGCTGGTGCTGAGAAATACTCCCTTGTGTTGGTTTTCAATGATGCTAACACCTTGGCTAACTTTCGCAGTGGTACTCGCAACTGGCAGACCGGGGGGAATCTCTCAGTAGCTGTGGCCAAGAAGGGAGCCGGCGGTGGTTTTAATACTAAAACGATGGGCACGACTACCACGGCTTTCGTGTATGGTCAGAAGGGATTGATGGGGGATATTTCCATTGATGGCTCGACTTTTAAAAAACTGGTAGATTAGCAAGTGACGGGCTGCTGATAATTCCCTGTCGCACAAGGGCATACAAAAAGTAGTGGGGCACTAGGGAAGAAAAATAAGTTGCTCAACCTTCATTTTAAATTTACAGCGTTTATTTAGGCTACGTTTTAATGTTTTATACAGGCTTTTTTTAATTGGATTGATATAACATATTTAAAAAACACGATGTTCAACTTTCTCCAGGTTTTGTGTAAATTTTGTCGCTTTATAATGATCGTCTTAATGATCGCATTGATTGCATTAGCGACTGGATGTTCCAGTAATCGACTGCAATTTAAAAATAGCGACGCAAAGCGGTATGACATTTGCTGGCAAAAAATCACTCAATTTAATGACCAGCAAGATGTTTTAAATCATGACCTGGATCAGCAGATTTATCAATATCAGGAAGTCATAGAGGAAATGCTGGTTAACCGGGAGAAAACAGTTAATTTGATCGGAAATATTGATAAAAATAAAGCCATTCCACCCGCTGATCTTGATGCCTTAAATTTACGTTTACAAGCCGCGATGGGTATTGTTGATAGCGTCGTTAGCGTTATTGATAGTCATCAATGCTGGCAAGAGGTGGATAATATTAGTATGCAGGAATTAGGCTTATTGCCGCTAGATCCTGTTGTGCAATTAAAAGGGAGTATGCTCGCTTTATCTGCTGGATTAATGCTGTATGACTCTTATCAGGCTGTTGTCGCCGTTGTTAATGAAGATCAGCGGATTCGCCGTTTTCTTAACCAGAGTGATATTGGTTATGGAGTTCAAGAAGATCAAGTATCTGCCATAACGGATGATTTTCTTAGTATCGCAAATTTATCCAATATCAAAAATAGCATTACTTTGTATGAGCAAAGAAGAGCGGCGATACCATTAGAGTCAGTGAGTGATGATAATTTCGCCTATCTTGATTTGCTCATTCATGGCACCCGTTCTTATGACATACTGCGTAAACTATCGCTTGATGACAAGGTGGCGCGAAGATTTGGCAAGCATACAAATTCAATCAGTGACAGCTTAAATGCGCTGAACAGAAGTGCTGTGAATGGTGTGAGTGAATTATTTGGCAATGCAGTAGGCGCGGTTGAAGAAAGAAAAGGAAAGATGTATCAGGATGAAATTGCAGAAAATCTTATCCTTAGTCAATTACAGGCCGGTGATATTTTACTGGAAAAAACACCCTTTAGGTTAACTGACAAAATGATTCCCGGATATTGGGGACATGCTGCAATCTGGGTCGGCAATCAGCAGGAACTGGCAAGTCTGGAGGTATGGAACACAGCACTGGTAAAAAAATATCAACAGCAAATACAAAATCAGCAAGGGGTTGTTGAGGCCTTGCGTGATGGTACTAAAATGAACACCTTGGAACATTTTCTGAACATTGATG
>WTCN01000096.1 GCA_013138555.1 Methyloprofundus sp.
GGGATTGTATCAAGCTGGATTTAACCATTATCCCGCGTGGCGGTGGAACGGGCTATACCGGTGGCGCAGTACCACTGACTCTATACTCTGTGGTGATAAATACCGAGAAACTGGTGGATATAGGTCAAGTTGAGCATAAAGCCAGCTTAACGGGTGTTGCACAGACTTATGCCACAATTCATACTGGTGCGGGGGTGGTAACACGCCGTGCGATGGATGCGGCGGATAATGCAGGGTTGGTCTTTGCCTGTGATCCAACGTCGGCGGATGCTTCCTGTATCGGCGGTAATGTGGCGATGAATGCCGGTGGTAAAAAGGCTGTGCTTTGGGGCACGGCGCTGGATAATTTAGTCTCCTGGCGTATGGTGACACCGGATGGTAACTGGCTTGAAGTTGAACGTCTGAACCATAACCTAGGCAAAATCCATGACCAGGAGCAGGTTAGTTTTTTACTTAAACGCTTTGATGCCAGTAACCAGAAGCTACTGTCAGAAGAGCAGCTGGATATACCGGGCTCACAATTTCGTAAAGGTGGTCTAGGTAAAGACGTGACCGATAAATTTCTGGGGGGATTGCCAGGGATACAAAAAGAAGGTTGTGACGGCATTATCACGTCGGCCCGCTGGATTCTGCACAAAATGCCCGCACATGCGCGTACTTTTTGCCTGGAATTTTATGGGCAAGTGCGTGAGGCCGTGCCAGCTATTATTGAAATTCGTGACTATCTGGCCAACCTACCCAAAAGCGGTGAACAGCGGGTGATGCTGGCAGGGCTTGAACATTTAGATGAACGCTACGTTAAAGCAGTAGGTTATGCTAGCAAGGCGAAGCATCAGGGCCGACCCAAAATGGTTTTAGTCGGCGATATCGTCGGTGATGATGCACAGCAGGTGGCTATTGCTGCCTCTGAAGTTGTACGCCTGTGTAACGCCCGTGAGGCAGAAGGCTTTATCGCGGTGAGTGCAGAAGCGCGTAAGACATTCTGGCTAGACCGGGCGCGTACAGCAGCTATCGCAAAACATACCAATGCTTTTAAAATCAATGAAGATGTGGTCATTCCTTTACCACGCATGGGCGAATATTGTGATGGTATCGAACGTATTAATATCGAGTTATCGTTACGTAGCAAAATACGTTTATGTGATGCGCTGGGCGACTTTCTGCAAGGTGAGTTACCGTTACGTGAATACGAAGATAATATTGATAAAGCGGAGTTGATTGGTGAGCGACGCGAACTGGCTTTGAATGAAGTCGAAAAAGTGCGTACACGTTGGCAATGGCTGTATGACAATCTTGATTTAGCGTTGCAACAGGCTGAAGCGCAATTCAATGCCTACGGTATTATGAGCACTGAACTGACCAATAAGGCAGAGCAGCCGACCTTATTTCATCGTCTACAGGATCACTCACTGCGCGTGTCCTGGAAGCAGGACTTATTGCCGAATTTAAAAGAGATTTTTGAAGGCGACAATTTCCGCCTGATTATTGAGCGCATTGAAATGACACATAAGGATGTGTTGCGTGGTCGCGTCTTCGTTGCACTGCATATGCATGCAGGAGATGGTAATGTGCACACCAACTTGCCGGTGAACTCAGATCATTACGAAATGTTACATGAGGCCAATCAGGCGGTGGCGCGTATTATGGCATTGGCGCGGTCTTTAGGCGGAGTGATTTCGGGTGAGCATGGTATAGGTATTACCAAGTATGAATTTTTAAAACCGGAAGAGCTAGCCGATTTTCATGCCTATAAGCAGCAAGTCGATCCAGAAGGGCGGTTTAATCGCGGTAAGTTGATGCCTGGGGCTGATTTACGGGCGGCCTATACGACCTCGTTTAGCCTGATGGGTTATGAATCGCTGATTATGCAGCAAAGCGAAATCGGTGAAATTGCCGATTCGGTTAAGGATTGTCTGCGTTGCGGGAAATGTAAACCCGTGTGTGCCACGCATGTGCCACGTGCCAACCTTTTGTATTCACCACGTAACAAAATCCTGGCGACATCCCTTTTGATTGAAGCCTTTTTATACGAAGAGCAGACCCGCCGTGGGATTGCCATCAGTCATTGGGAAGAGTTTGAAGACGTTGCCGATCACTGTACCGTGTGCCATAAGTGTTATAATCCATGCCCGGTGGATATAGATTTCGGCGATGTGTCGATGAATATGCGTAATTTATTGCGTAAGATGGGAAAGCAAAGCTTCAATCCGGTTAAAAAGGCAGCGATTGCCTTTTTATCGACCGGTGACCCGGTTAGCGTTAAGATTATGCGTAAAGTACTGATTGAATGGTCTTATAAGGCGCAGCGTTGGGGACACTTTTTTATTCGCCCCTGGGGGAAAGGTCAGCTTGCACAGCCGCCATCATCAACGGGTAAACCTGCGATGCAGGAGTATGTAGTGCATTTTACTAACCGCAAAATGCCAGGCAAACTGCCTAATAAGACGGCAAGAGCGTTATTGGGCATAGAAAGCGATAAGATTGTACCGATTATTCGTGATACGCAAAAAACCAGTATAGACTCGGAAGCGGTATTTTATTTTCCAGGCTGTGGTTCTGAACGATTATTCTCGCAAGTAGGTCTCGCGACCCAGGCTATGTTGTATGAAATTGGCGTACAAACGGTTTTACCACCTGGCTATTTATGCTGTGGATTTCCGCAACGTGCTGCGGGTGAGTTTGATAAGGCGGATCAGATTACCACCGATAACCGTATTTTGTTTCATCGTATGGCCAATACCTTGAATTATCTGAATATCAAAACGGTAGTGGTCAGTTGTGGTACTTGTCTGGATCAACTGGAAGATTATGAATTTGAAAAGATTTTTCCAGGCTGCCGGATGATTGATATACATGAATATCTGCTGGAAAAAGGTGTCAAACTAGAAGGCGTTAATGGTAACCAGTATTTGTATCATGACCCTTGTCATACCCCATTAAAACAGCAAGACCCAATGAAGACGGTGAATGGTTTGATTGGCGATACGGTGAATAAAACAGACCGCTGTTGTGGTGAGTCGGGCACTCTGGCGGTTGGACGACCGGATATTTCAACCCAGATACGTTATCGTAAGGCGGAGGAATTACAGAGTGATACTGCTAAACTACGTGCTAATGGCAATGATGGCCCAGTCAAGATACTGACTTCCTGCCCTTCCTGTATGCAAGGTTTGATGCGTTATGACGATGACGTGGAGTCTTTAGAGGTTGATTATATAGTTGTCGAAATTGCCAAGCATGTGCTGGGCGAGGACTGGATGCCAAACTATATTAAACAGGCTGCAAAGGGTGGGATAGAAAGGGTGTTGGTGTAGTTGCTATTTGCATAGAGCCTGAGTAGAGCGGACTGAGGTCCGCTCTACCACCGAGGGATTTAAGTATGATTCAAATTGCGATTAAGCAGATGAATTCAACGGTTGCTGATTTTGCCGGCAACACAAAAATGATGATTGACGCTATGCAGGCGGCAGCACAAGAGGGGGCTGATCTGCTGGTGTTCCCGGAATTATCTGTTTGTGGTTATTACCCTTATGACTTAATTTATGAAACTTTTTTTATACAACAAGCTGACCAGGCTTTATTGAATTTACTTGAGGCCTCAAATCAGTTTCCGGCCCTCAGCTGCATTATTGGCACGGTGCGCAGTAATAAAAACTCAGGAAAGCCTTTTTATAATGCACTGCTAGTGATTAATAATGGTGAGATTATCACCGAATATTACAAACAGTTGCTACCTACTTACAATGTATTCGATGAAAGAAGGCATTTTGAACCTGGTCCGGCATTACCGTGCTTAATTACTGTAGGGCATACAAAAATTGGCCTAATAATCTGTGAAGATAGCTGGAATGATGCCGAACAGGAATATCCTGTAAATCCTTTCAAGGCTTTAGTCGAACAAAACCCAGACTTAGTCATCATTATTAATGCGAGCCCATCAAATATAGGTAAGCGAGAACAGCGGCATAATCTTATGTCGAGTGTTGCCAGACACTATCAACTTCCTCTGTTGTCAGTTAATTCAGTCGGTGGCCAGGATAGTCTGGTATTTGACGGTGCTTCATTTGCAATAACGGCTCAAGGTGATGTTATCTATGAAGCTGCGCAATTTAATGCCACGCAAGAATATATTAGCTTTGATGCGCAAGGCTTTAGCAATTATTCCTCTACTCCTCAGGCATCCTCAAATGATGAACTGGCGTTTAAGCAAATAATATTAGGCTTAACAGATTATGCACGCCGGTGTGGTTTTAAAAAGGTCGTTATCGGCTTATCTGGAGGGATAGACTCGGCTCTTACTCTGACTTTAGCCGTTGAAGCATTGGGTGCTGATAATGTTAGCGCAATTACGATGCCTTCTATTTTTTCCAGCGCAGGCTCGGTAACTGATTCTGCGGAGCTTTGTGAGAATCTGGGGGTAAAGCTGATTAAGCATCCAATTAAAGCATTGCTTGAACAATATTCTGCAGATTTCAGGGGAGCCTTTAACAAGGAATTAAAAGGTCTGACATTAGAAAATTTACAAGCGCGGATTCGTGGCACTATCTTAATGGAGTATTCCAATGAATTTTCTGCCTTGTTGCTGTCAACCGGAAATAAATCTGAAATATCAATCGGTTATTGTACGCTTTATGGTGATACTAATGGCGGTTTAAATCTGCTAGGTGATCTTTATAAAACCGAGGTTTATAGTCTATCTAAATATATTAATTCTCGGGCAGGGTATGCCGTTATCCCAACAAATATCATCAACAAAGAGCCTTCAGCTGAATTAGCCGCTGAGCAAAAGGATACAGATACTTTACCGCCCTATGAGGTTTTAGATGAAATTCTAAAATATTTAATTGAAGGCAGGCAATTATCAAAAACTGAATATGCACAGGTGAAAAACTACGTTATTCAATTAGATGAAATTGATAATACACTGGTTAATAAAGTGAGAAAAATGATTGCGCGTAATGAGTATAAACGTTTTCAGGCATCACCGATTATTAGAATACGTGCAAGAGCCTTTGGTAATGGCAGGCAAATGCCTATCGCTGCAAAATATTAGCTATACTAGCGCAAAAATGCCGCTTACTCGTATGAGTGTAGACTATTAAACCTTTATCTTATTACGCTATAGCGAGAGCTAGGTATTTATGCGTAGTTTATCGCTATAAGCCAGTGTACTTAAATAGCCAGTAGCTCATGTAGCTTGAACGATAATATATGAAGTATGTAAAAATTGATTAATTTAAGAGTGAAAGGCTCTCATTTTTTTATAGATACAGTATAATGTTTCATTAAGTTTGTTTTTTGTTTTGGGATATGGAGAAAATTTTAATGTTAAAAAAAATAGTCTTTTTGATAGGCTTGGTTTTGACAAGTCAGGTAGTACATGCAGAAATTAAGATAGGAGTGGTCAATATCCCTTTATTAATGGCAAATGCACCGCAAGCTGCCGAGGCTAAAAAACGCCTGGAGAAGGAATTTTCTCCTAAGGATAAACAGCTATTGGCGCAGCAAAAATCAATCAAAAAGCTAGAAGAAAAACTTGCCAGGGATGGTCTGACGATGACTGAAACAGAAAAGCGTAAGTTAGAGCGTAGCATCATTTCTAAGCGCAGAGAAGCACAACGCGCTCAGCAAGAATTTAAAGAAGATTTTAGCATTCGACGTAATGAAGAGTTAGGGAAAATGCAAAACAGAATTATTGAGGCTGTTAAAACATTGGCTAAAGAAGGGAATTATGACTTGCTATTAACTGAAGGGGTCATTCATGCCAGTACAGCAGTGGATGTGACAAGCAAGGTACAGGCGAAACTCGCGAGCATGCCTTAGGCACTGTAGAACAGGTCGATCCAGGTTTCTTTACTTGTTTTGATGTAGAAAATTAGAAACATTACATTTATGTAGTGTATTCACTATGAGATAACTGCGTGTGATTTGCAATTATAAATATAATATTGCATCAAATATAAAGTTAAAGGTATTAAAATTTTAAGCTAAAAGGTTGTTAAATTGGAAACAGTACTTGATATTAAACAAATTCAAGAATTTTTACCTCATCGCTACCCAATGTTATTAATTGATAAAGTCGTTGAGTGTGAGCCAGGGGTGAGGTTATTAGCGGTTAAGAATGTGACCTATAATGAGCCTATTTTTCAGGGGCATTTCCCGCATATGGCTATTTTCCCCGGCGTTTTAATTCTTGAAGCTTTAGCGCAAGCAACTGGCTTGCTTGCTTCTGAAACAGCACCTGATGAATTAGGCCATGGAATGACTTATTTCTTGACAGGAATCGATAAAGCAAAATTCAAGCGTCCCGTCGTACCAGGAGATCAGTTGATGCTAGAAGCTGTCTTTGAAAGGAGTAGGCGAAATATCTGGTCGTTTAATTGTACTGCCACCGTAGACGGTGAATTTGTTGCGAGTGCAAATATTCGTTGTGCGGCAGTTGGTGACAAGGTTGATTGACCCCAAAGCCATTGTTGATATTAATGCAGAGATTGCAGATGATGTCGAGATTGGACCCTTTTCTATTATTGGACCTGAAGTCACAATAGGTTCGGGCACTGTCATTGGTCCGCATGTTGTTATGAAAGGGCCGGTAACGATTGGGGAAGATAATCATATTTATCAATTTTCATCGATTGGGGAGGATCCTCAGGATAAAAAGTATGCCGATGAAAAAACTACGTTGGTTATTGGTGATAGAAATGTTATCCGTGAGTTTGTCACCATGCACAGAGGAACCCTGCAGGATCATGCGGTGACCAAAATTGGTGATGATAATCTTTTCATGGCTTATACACATGTCGCGCATGACTGCCTTATTGGTAACAATATTATTATGGCTAATGGTGCATCTTTAGCCGGGCATGTGCATATTTGTGATAATGCCATTTTAGGCGGCTTTACCTTAGTTCATCAGTTTACTCAAATAGGAACGTTTAGTTTTTCCGCGATGGGGAGTGCCATTACTCAGGATATTCCACCTTATGTTATGGTGGGTGGTCGTCCTACTCGTCCTCATGGCATTAATTCGGTTGGTATGGAACGCGCTGGCTGTAGCCCAGAGGCAGTGCGCTTAATACGTAAAGCATATAAAATTTTATATAAAAATAACCTTAGAATGGAAGATGCGATTGAAGAAGTGGAAGACTTGGCCGGAGAGTGTGATGAAATTTCCAATATGGTCAGCTTTTTGCGCAATGTATCGCGGGGAATTTTGCGCTAGCGTATGATATCTTGAAGACTCAAGCTCATATTGTTGCAGGTGTTGATGAAGTAGGGCGAGGTTGTATTGTCGGCCCGGTTGTTGCGGCAGCCGTTATTCTAGATCCAACTCAGCCAATTTCTGGTTTAACAGATTCAAAAAAATTGACTGCTAAAAAACGTGAGTTATTAGCAGCGATAATCAAGCGGCAAGCACTTGCCTGGTCTATTGCTCGTGCGGAGCCGAGTGAAATTGATAATATTAATATTTTACAAGCCTCATTATTGGCAATGAAACGGGCGGTACAGTCTTTAACAGTACAGCCTAGCTGGGTAAAAATTGATGGTAATCAATATCCTGATATTACCTATCCAGGTGAGACAATTATTCAGGGTGATTTATTAGTTGCTGAGATTTCAGCTGCTTCAATTCTGGCTAAAGTCTATAGAGATAATGAAATGTCTGTTTTAGATGCACTCTATCCAGGCTATGAATTTGTTAAGCATAAAGGTTATCCGACAAAATTACATAAGGAAAGACTGATTGCTTTAGGAGTAACTGAGCAACACAGACGATCTTTTTCCCCGGTTAAACAATTACTTATCAATTCCTAGTAGGAGGGGCTTTAGAGACTGTGAAAGTATTCAATAATATATCTAAAAAGATAGATTCCGTAGGTTGGGGTGAGCTTGCGAACCCCAACAATCAATGGCTTACCTAGCCTCAGTTGTTGGGGTTCA
>WTCN01000216.1 GCA_013138555.1 Methyloprofundus sp.
AGTCATTTGCTGATATTTCTGAAAAAAATGTAAAAAAAATTCCTTTGCTACGCGGCAAAACTATTGTTAATTTATTTTTTGAGAATAGCACGCGAACGCGGGCAACCTTTGAATTAGCCGCTACACGTCTTTCTGCCGATATTCTCAGTATGAATATTGCAACCTCGGCGACATCGAAAGGTGAAAGTTTACTGGACACGATTCGCAATCTGGAGGCGATGCAGGTTGATATGTTTGTGGTGCGTCATTCTTTAAGCGGTGCGGCTCACTTTATCGCCCAGCATGCGGCTCCACATGTCAGTGTTATCAATGCCGGGGATGGGCAGCATGAACACCCAACCCAGGCGATGCTGGATATGTTTACCATTCGGCGCGTCAAGCAACAATTTTCAGGATTACGGGTCGCTATTGTCGGAGATATTTTACATTCACGCGTGGCAAGATCACAGATTCGTGCCTTGAATATTTTAGGTGCTGAGGAGGTACGAGTGATTGCCCCTAAAACATTATTACCTGCACATGTTGAGAGCCTGGGGGTAAGCGTGTTTTATGATTTAGTGGCAGGCTTAAAAAATGTTGATGTTATCATCATGCTACGTTTACAAAAAGAGCGTATGAGTAGTGCTCTACTTCCTAGTGAGAGTGAATATTTTAAATGTTTTGGGCTATCGGATGAGAAGTTAAAAATCGCCAATAAGGATGCGATGGTCATGCACCCGGGACCGATTAACCGAGGGGTTGAAATTTCATCCAGTGTCGCCGATGGCCCGCAGTCGGTTATTTTACAGCAAGTCACACATGGTATTGCTGTACGTATGGCTGTTATGTCTATGGCGATGAATAGTAATGGAGGGTCTGAATAATGCAGATTGAAATTATCAATGGGCATATTATTGACCCTCGGAATGAAGTCAATAGGCAGGATGCACTGTATATTGCTGATGGCAAGATTGCTGCAATATCTCATGCACCTGAAGGCTTTGTTGCTGATAGGCAGATAGATGCACAGGGGCAGATTGTTTGCCCTGGTTTTATTGATTTGTCTGCTCATTTACGTGAGCCTGGCCAGACCCATAAAGCTACTATTCAGTCTGAAACACGGGCTGCAGCCAGTGCAGGGTATACCAGTCTTTGTATTCCACCCGATACTCATCCTGTTATTGATACGGTTGCCGTTGTAGAGTTAATTAAGGATAAAGCGGAAAAATGTGCTTATCAGCATATATACCCGATTGCCGCTTTAACTCAGAAATTAGCCGGTAAAGAACTCAGCTCTATGCATAGCTTAAAACAGGCTGGCTGTATTGCTGTGAGTCATGCTAAGTCTGCTATTCAGAGTTTACTGGTGTTACGTCGGGCAATGGAATATGCTGCAACACATGATTTATTACTGATGTATGTGCCACAAGAACAGGCATTAACTAACGGGGGCTGCGCTCATGAAGGCGCTATGGCCAGTCAGTATGGCCTGCCTGGCATACCTGTCGCGGCAGAAACCATTGCCTTGATGCAGTGTATCGAGTTGATGCAACAAACTGGCTGCCGGGTTCATTTTCGGGGCTTAAGCTGTGCGCGCTCTGTCACTTTAATTGCTAAAGCAAAAAAAACAGGACTGCCCGTTACAGCAGATGTAGCGATGCATCATTTACATTTAACCGATGAAGATATGGTGCCTTATGATAGTCATTATCATGTTTTGCCGCCATTACGTAGTAGACAGGACCGGGATGCTTTAATCGCCGCAGTGAAATGCGGCACAATTGACAGTATTTGTAGTGATCACCAGCCACATAATATTGATGCGAAACTGGGAGCATTCCCGGAAACAGAAGCGGGTATTGCTGCTCTGGAAACGGTTTTACCCTTAATGTTACGCCTGGTTGCACAAGGAGATTTACAATTAAGCTCAGGTATCGCCAAATTATCAGCGGAACCCGCCAGTATTTTGGGTATAAATGCAGGAGGCCTTGCACCTGGTGATGTCGCAGATGTGTGTATCTTTGATGCTGATAAACAATGGCAGATAAACAGCGAAACATGGCAGAGCCAAGGATGTAATACTCCCTTCTGGCAGGAAACTATGCAAGGTAAGGTGACTTATACCATTCAGGCGGGACAAATAATTTTTGCAGGAAAATAAAATGACTTATTGTGCCAATATACATCATAACTCCGCCAGTATTATTGATGATATGAAAGGCGACCAATCCTGGCGTATTTTTCGCATTATTAGTGAGTTTACTGAAGGTTTTGATCGTCTGTCTGGCGTATGCGATGGCATTTCAATTTTTGGCTCAGCCCGGTTTAAGCCAAGTAACCCTTATTATCTTAAAACCATTGAAATCGCCAGGTTACTCGCAGAACATGATTTTACCGTGATTACTGGTGGTGGCCCAGGCGTAATGGAAGCTGCCAATAAAGGGGCTTACTTAAAAAATAAACCCACGGTAGGGCTGAATATCGAATTACCTCAAGAACAATCGCCTAATCCTTATCAGAGTATTTCTCTGGATTTCCGTTATTTTTTTGTGCGCAAGGTTATGTTTGTGCGCTATTCAATTGGCTATGTGGGTATGCCAGGCGGCTTTGGTACTTTAGATGAGTTTTTTGAGTCCTTAACCTTAATGCAAACGCATAAGATTTATCCCTTGCCTTTGATTTTATTTGGTAGTGAATTCTGGGGCGGTCTGATAGACTGGATTAAAAGTACATTAATCGAATATGAAACTATTTCTGCAGAAGATCTGGACTATATTAAGGTAACAGACGACCCACAGGAAGTATTGGATATCATGCTGGAACATAGACAATGGAAGCATGAGCAGCGTCAATCGGGGCTCATCAATAATGATATTGCTATTTAAGCCGAGCTCAGAATAAGCTAATTCAGGCAAATCATTCGTCATCCCCGCAGTTTATCCAGTCAAGCTTGTGCCTAGGCTGTTTCGTATACGATCTTTAGCTTTTAAAGCATAACAGTCAATCCTGACTCCGACTGACTTGTCGTCTCCTAAAGGTATTTAGTGTTATAGTACAAAAAATCGAATCTACATCTATTTTATACTGCTCCGTATTAAGCTTGCAGCCGAAAAGTAAAGGCGTGCGAAAGCATAACACAGTGATGCTTTGCTATAATAGTTTTTAAATCACTTACACATTACAATAAGAGGCTTCCATGCGGAATTGGAAATTATTGCCCACACTGTTTGGGCTGACAGGGCTTGCTATCTTTGCCTATATTCTATTTTATTTTGTCTTTGTCGATTTCTTTGTCGATCTCTGGTGGTTTCGTTCGCTTAATTTTGAAGGCTATTTCTGGTTAAGATTGCTCTACAGATTTATTTTCTCAGGGGCTGTCACGCTGATATTTTTCAGTATTTTCTTTTTTCACTTCTGGATTGCTTCACGCTATTTAGGCTTGAATCCTCCCGATGAAATACTGGTAAGCGCCGATAAACGGCAACGTTTTCAAACCTTTGCTGATATGTTTATGTATGGATCAGTAAAGATTTATACGCCTTTATCGCTGATACTGGCTGTCGTCATTGCAAGCCCCTTCTATCACCAATGGGAAGCAGCCTTATTATATTTCTTTGGTAGCTCTTCAGGTGTCACTGATCCCGTGTATGGACAAGATATAAGCTTTTATCTGTTTTCATACCCGCTGTATATGTTGATTCAGCAAGAGTTATTATACTCATCTATTATCTTGTTTTTTCTGGTCACAGCCCTGTACTGGATAGAGCATATTTTTGTTCCTAACCAGAATAAGGACTACCCGCTGGGTGCAAAAATTCATTTAACCATTCTATTGGGCTTTACCGTCTTATTTGTTATCTGGGGACTTTTTCTGGATCGTTTCTCATTACTCTATGTTAATTCGCATGAGCCAGTTTTTTTCGGCCCTGGTTTTGTAGAAATACGCTATTTATTACCTCTTATCTGGCTCAGTATTCTTTCCGTACTTGCGTTGTTTGTATCGGTTGTTATTTATATTTTTTCCAGACAACACCGTACCGCTGTACCCATTTTTATTGCTATGGGTAGTTTTTTATTCGCACTTGGCTTGCAAAATGTCACCTTTATTCCCAGCCTGATTAATACCTTTATTGTTCGCCCTAACCCAGTCCTGACGGAAGGGCAGTTTATGGAGAATAATATCAAGGCAACGCTGGATGCGTTTGGTCTGGATAAGATTGATATTGTTGATTATCAGATTAAGTTAGATGCCAGCGAAGACATTGAAACCTGGGGGACTAAACGACATTTTGAGAATATTCCGGTATGGGATAGAGGGTATTTAATAGATGGCTACAAACAATTACAAGGGATACGTCCTTATTATAGTTTTCATAGCGTTGATGAAGATCGTTATTTTCTGAATGATCATATTCAGCAAGTCAATCTAGCTGCGCGGGAATTGAATACAGATAAATTACCTTTTGCAGCAAAGAACTGGGAAAACACTCACTTACGTTATACGCATGGTTATGGCGCGGTTATTACCCCGGCTGCGCAGGATGCAGGAAACCCCATTTTATGGTACTTACGTGATTTGAATATGTCTTCAAACGTAGGCTTTTCTATTAAAACACCTGATATTTATTATGGTCAGGAAAAGTATCCTTATGCGATCGTTCCTAATGACCTGGAAGTTCTGGGCTTATCAGGCTCCGATAAAGATATAAGTGGTGCCTATCAGGGGGAAGGTGGTGTACCGTTTCCTTCTTTTTTTAGAAAATTACTGTTTGCTTTTTACTTTGGTGATGAAAAGATTTTTTTCTCTAGCAATATTTCTAAACAGAGTAAGCTATTAATAAGACGCAATATAGTCGAGAGAATCAATCGCATTACTCCTTTTTTACACCTGGATAACGACCCTTATCTGGTGGTCACAAAAGATCGCTTTTACTGGATTCAAGATGCCTATACCTTATCTGATAAATATCCTGTCTCTAAATTTGCCAGTGATGATTTTTTATCGGGTACACAGAATTTTAACTATATACGCAACTCAGTCAAAATTGTTGTTGATGCTTATGATGGCTCAACAAAATACTATATTTCAGATAGTAAAGATCCCATTATTAACGCTTATCGTGTGGCATACCCGGGTGTTTTTAATCATCTGGACAAAATGCCGAGTGAGTTGCGCAAGCATTTACGTTACCCGCGTGAACTTTACTATATGCAAATGATGGTATATTCCAAATACCATCAAGTACAGCCCGAACTGTTTTATGAGCAAGCGGAAACATGGCAGTTTGCAAAAGTAAATAAACAGTATGTCATGCCTTATTATCAAACTATGGACTTTGGTCACTGTGATGACCGTGAAGAGTTTGTGATGATTAATCCGATGACTCCGATTAATCGTAGTAACCTGAGTATGATCGGTCTTGCAGGAACTTTAGATACTAAAGGGTGTGGACAGAATAGTTATGATCCTCATATTACTATTTATAAATTTGCTAAGGATATACAGGTCAACGGTCCTGCACAGATCGAAGCGCTTATTGACCAAAGTCCAGAGATCTCAGAGCAATTTACCTTATGGGATCAGCATGGTTCTAATGTCGCAAAAGGGCGTATGGTCATTTTACCGATGGGCAAAAACTCCATTTTATATGTACAGCCTATCTATATGATATCCACTAAAACCAAGATACCGGAACTGACACGTGTGATCGTGTCTATTGGGAATCAGGTGGTGATGGATACTACCTTATGGTCGGCGTTTAAAAAGCTCAAGGCGAAGTTTATAAAAGGTGCGGTTGATGCGCAGGGGACGGGGACTTCTATAGAGTAAGGGTTTGATATTTAGAAAGGCAGTCTACTACACACTGCCATTAAGTTAAGGAAATTAAAATGTTATATGGTAGGCTGGGTTAGGTTTTTTGCGTAGTAATAAAAGCGTAACCTAGCATTCGTGAGTTTGCATAAAATGCTGGGTTACGTTTGCTACGCTTCGCTTGCAAATCTAACCCAGCCTACTCCACCTTATCACTTGATAAACTAAGCCAACGGGCACGCCCTAATGATGACATGACAGTTATGAACCAGTCAAACCGAGTATTGCTATTCTCTGCTTTTTTAACGCTTACTGTTACTTACTCTGGCTGTGCCATCAACCCAGTTTCCGGAAGCCATGAAGTTGTATTGCTGTCAGTGGAGGGTGAAAAAGAAATAGGTGCCGAAAATGCAAAACAGGTAGAGAAAGAAATGGGCCTGTTCGATGACCCTGCACGACTCAAATATGTTCAGAGCATTGGTAACCGCCTTGCCAGCTATTCCCCCTACCAGGAAATTAGCTATCAATTCCAGATTGTTGATAGTGAAGAGCCTAACGCATTTGCCTTGCCTGGTGGCTATGTGTATGTCAGTCGAGGACTTTTAGTCCTTGTTAACTCAGAAGACGAATTAGCGGGTGTGATCGGACATGAAATTGGTCATGTTGCTGCCCGGCACGGAGTTCAACGTCTAACCCGTGCTGCACCGATAGGCCTGGTTACTGGAATAACATCGGCGGCAGTGGGAATTGTTAGCTCTTCCCTTGCGAGTATCGTTGCTGGTACTGGGAGCTTGCTTAATTCAGCAATTCTTGCTCCTTATAGTCGCGGCCAGGAAAATGATGCAGATGCGATAGGTCAGGAATTAGCTGCTAAAGCAGGTTGGGACCCTAAAGGCATTACACTTTTTCTTAATACACTGGATCGTGAGGCGCTAAGAAATGGTAACAAAAATAAAGGCATCCCCTTTCTGTCTACTCACCCATCAACTCCTGAACGTGTTAGAAACACTGAACACAGAGCCAGTGAAATTGAATATAAAAAGACTAAGCCGATTGCACACAAGCATAGCGCCTTTTTAGCCAAACTAGATGGCTTAATCGTCGGAGCAGATGCCAGGCAAGGTGTTATTATAGACCAGGATTTTCTACATCCAACGCTGAAAATTGGTATGACTTTTCCGCCAGACTGGGAGATAGTCAACCACTCAGACTATGTTGCAGCAGTGGAACAACAAAAGCATGCCAGCTTAATATTACAACTTCAGGGGGAAGGTACGGATTCTGCTAATGCCGCTCAGGCTTTTTTAAATGAGGCAAATCTGGGCAAGCAGACTGTAAAAAAACTCACGATTGCTGGCCTACCTGCAAGCCAAATAACGCTTGATAGCCGTGGACAAAAAGCGAACATTACCTTTATTCCCTTTAAGGGAGATATATACCGTTTAATCGGTATTAGTAAAAATTCAAAGACTCATTATCAACAGCTTTTGACAAAATCAATCTCTACATTTCACCCACTCAGTCCACTAGAAATGGCCAGAATTCAGCAGCAAAGATTGCGTATTGTATCTGCTAAAAATGGAGAAAGCGTGACCGCGTTGTTAAAACGGGTAGGCAGTGTCTGGGATGAAGAAAGCTGTGCAGTCGCTAATAGTTTACCAGTAGATATTCCGCTTAAAGAAGGACAGTTGATCAAAGTGCTTATCTCTGAAGCATTTGAGTGATCTCAGCTCTTTTCTGCCCACGCTGAAAACCTGTCACTTAATTATTTAACGCACTTTCAATATAAGGGCGAAATGAATGACGTATATTTTTCACGTTCTTGCTTTGACAGAGTTCCTGGCCTAGACTAGATTTATGACAGCGTATATCTAAAAAGATACTGACTTTGTTGTTAGCACGCTTTAATTTAGAGGCAGATAAGCTTAAATCTGAAACCAGTATGGGGGCACTCCCCATAATCAATGAATCGGTATTAAAATTAATCGGGGTTGTCGAGTACTCCCTGACAAACGTCTTTGCAGCTTCCCAGGCTAGATCGCAGCTTATTCTATCTTTACAATTAAACAGGCCTAAAGTGTTTGCTGCTTTGATCTCTGCCGTTTCATCACTGAGTGCCTGGGCACTCATGCTATTACTTTTGGTCAAAAACAAAAATCGTTCGATATCTTTATCATACTTTATCTGCAGAGTATTTCTTTTTTCTACAGTACTGTCTATATCTATATAAACAGACTTTATTTTTTCTTCGATATGAGCGATTCGATCTAATACTTTTTTAGGAACTTTTTTACCATTTCTTTCCGCATTAACCGCTTTTTTTCGTTCGCCCCCTAAATTTTCTGCTAAATTTTCCAGTGTTCTTTCATGAACTCGTTTTTGCGCATCGACTGATTGCAATTTACCATTTAATGTCATACGCAAATCATCAATATTACGAAATGTACTCAGTAA
>WTCN01000281.1 GCA_013138555.1 Methyloprofundus sp.
TGACTGATACCACCAGTGATAAAAACCGTGAATGTAAAGGCCAGGGAATTGCCAATATTGGCGCGGGTCTATTAGGGGGAATGGCAGGTTGTGCGATGATCGGTCAATCGGTTATCAATATCAAATCAGGGGGGCGCGGACGTTTATCAACCTTGGTTGCCGGCGTGTTTTTATTGATTATGGTGGTGTTCCTCAACGAATGGCTTTCCTATATTCCTATGGCAGCTTTAGTTTCCGTGATGATTATGGTCTCTATCGGAACCTTTAGCTGGGACTCCATTATCCATTTAAAATCACATCCGCTTTCTGCAAATGTGGTGATGATCATGACCGTTACAGTCGTCGTCTGGACGCATAATCTGGCTTATGGTGTTTTTGTCGGTGTATTATTAGCCTCATTGTTCTTTGCCAATAAAATTGCTCACTTTATGTATATGGAATCGACCTTAAGTGACGATGCTGAAATACGCACTTATATCGTTCATGGTCAGGTATTCTTTAATTCAGCGGATAAATTTACCGCTAACTTTGACTTTAAAGAAGTGGTCGATAAAGTCGTTATTGATTTAACTCATGCACATTTCTGGGATCTATCCGCCGTGGATGCCCTGGATAAAGTGGTTATAAAATTTAGACGTGAAGGCGCAGATGTAGAATTACTTGGCTTAAATGATGCCAGTGCTACGATTGTGGATCGGTTTGGCGTACATGATAACCCGGAAGAAATTGAAAAAGTTATGGGAGGACACTAATGAAGCACACTCAACAACTTGTACTGGCCTGTATTGATGGCTCCGCTATCAGTTCAGCCGTTTGTGATTATTCAGCCTGGATAGCACAGCGTATCGATGCACCGCTAAAACTATTACATAATATTGAGCACCAGGAAACGCCTGTCACCTCTGATTTAACGGGCAATATTGGCTTAGGCAGTCAGGAGCACCTGCTTGAAGACCTGACCCAACTAGAGCAGCAACGCAGCAAATTATTAATGCAGCAAGGCAAGCTGATGCTGCAAGCCGCTAAAGAACGCGTGCAGCAAGCGGGTATTGCCGAGCCTGTTACCGCTCAGCGCCACGGTAGCGTCACTGAAAGCCTGATAGACCTGGAAGATGATATTCGTGTATTAGTGCTGGGAGTGCGTGGTGAAGACCATGAAAAGCAACAGGAAAAAATCGGTTCTCATCTGGAAATGATGGTACGCGCGATTCATCGCCCTATTCTGGTGGTTAATGATGAGTTTAAAACGCCCGAGACTATTATGCTCGCCTATGATGGCAGTGAAGCGGCTGAAAAAGCGGTTGATATGGTCGCAAAAAGCCCATTATATAAAGGACTGAGCTGCCATTTAGTGTGTGTCAATAAAAATACAGACAATGCAGAAAGTTTATTACAGCAGGCCAGTGAAAAGCTTAAAGCCTCTGATATTACGCTAATCACGGCATCGCTATCAGGCAAGGCAGAACAGGAACTGTGTGCCTATCAGGAAAAGCACGCGATAGACTTGACGATTATGGGAGCATTTAGCCATACCCGGTTACGCGAAATGTTACTGGGGAGTTTTACGGTAAAAATGCTGGTGAATACTAAAAAACCATTGCTTTTATTAAGATAGCCTGAGTTCGGGATAAAAAATTTAGACAATAGCTCGTCATTCCCGCAGTTTTTAGCGGGAATGACGAGCTCTTCATGGCTCAAATGCCAGTGGATAATGAAAAGTTACGCTAATTATCACTTTATTACTAGCAAATACTGAGCACTAGTTAATGCTTTTAGAAAATCCACTAAATCCTGCTTTTCCTGCTCTGTAAAATGCAATGGAAAAATAGCCGAATCCAGAAAAGGATTTTTATCTCCGCCTTTATCATAATATTCAACAACTTCTTCCAGTGTTTTCACACTACCATCATGCATATAGGGCGCTGTTAAGGCTATATTTCTCAATGTCGGTGTTTTGAATTTACCTATATCGGCAATAATATGAGTAACATTAAAGCGGCCTAATTCTGCTCGCTGAGCATCGCTAAAAGAAAATTTATCGGCACTCCTGCCTGCCCTTAAAGCTTGTACAAATTCAGCTATTTGCGAGTTTACTTTATCAAAGCCAACCCCTAGATTATAAAATCGGTTATCCATAAACAAGGCATTTTTACCACTGATCTCATGACAGTTGGCACAATTTCCTTTACGTCGAAAAAGCCGCATGCCACGTGCTTCACTTGCGTTTAATGCCTGTCTATCCCGGCCAAACAAATAACGATCAAAAGCAGAATTACCTGCAATCAAGGTACGTTCAAAACTGGCAATAGCCTGAGCTACCTGCTCTACTGTTATCACTGAATCAGCTGTATTAAATACTTGTGCAAATTGCTGCTGATATTGCAGGTCTTGTTTAACGATCTCAACAATTTGCTGAGAGGCTTTTAAACCATGTTCTATCGGGTTTAAAAATGGACCTAACGCCTGCTCTTCCAGGCTGGCTGCCCTGCCATCTAAAAATAAAGTCTGGTAAAAAGCAGCATTAACAACGGTCGGTGCATTTCTAAAACCTGTCTGCTGTTTAATACCAACAGCAACGCTTTGCCCATCGGTAAAGGCTCTTTGTTGGTCATGACAACTATCACAACTAATTGTTCCATCTCTACTCAGGCGTTTATCGTTAAACAGTTTTTTACCTAAAGCAATTTTTTCAGCTGACTGCGGATTATGAGCAGGAATGAGTATCTCAGGTAATCCCAGGTTGTTATCAGGCTGTAAATTGTCCGCGCTGAGTAATCCCGTATACATCAATAATAGTAAACCGATGCTATATACTTTCATATTATGCTCCACAGTTTGTTTACCAAACTACACACATCTACTAATAATCTGTAGATATTATCATCGTTCTGACAGGCACTGTTATTAACCACAAAAGGATAATATCCCCCTGAATATTATCCTTTCGTGGTTTCTTCGTCTTTAAAAATAAAGCCCTTAAAAAAAGGCTGCAAACCACTTTAACCAATCATCTCCCGAATTAGGAAAGGGGTCTTTAACCTTAAACCGAGAAGGCCTAATCTTGTTCTGGCATATCCTGAACGATCAGGATGTACGGTTCGCCCAAAGGAAACTTATCTTCCATCTCTTTAAAATAAACAACTTTACCGTAAGTTTCATTCACTGCCGGTAATATTTTTGCCGCTTCTTCAGCCGTTAAATCAGGGAAAGTTGCATGGGCTCTAGGTACTTCTACCAAGTGATAATGCCAATACCCTTTCTCTTTTTCAGGCAAAGAATTATATTGCTCCGTGGTAATAATATATTCAAAACCGATAGGCTTATCCTGATCTTTCATACCTGAATGGAACATTAGGCAAATAAAAGTGCCATCGTCATATGCTTTACAGTGATGATGCACAATCATTTGTAACTTAGGATCATGAACATCATGTGTATCAGGCTTCATATGTCTAATCGCTTGAATATGTAAATCATTAAAGCCTAAGTGGTTAGGATATTCTTTTTGGCGTGGATTCAGTGTTTCATTATATAAAGCTTCTTTTTCTATGACGGCTACTTTTTCAGTTGTTGCACAACCCGTCAAAAACGCAATTAGCGCACTTGCCATAAGTAATTTTACTTTCATTTTAATCTTCCCCTAGCGATTGATTTTTTTATTTTTCTATAATAGTATTGAGCAAATACATATTAGAGTTTAATCATACTCTAATATGTAAAATTGTCAAGTATTTCCTGACTATTTTGCTAAGTATTTCATGATAAAAAATAAATACATATATTTCAAAAAGTTATAAAAATCTCAATTATTAGCTTATACCTATTACTACCCTTGTATTTTTTTATTCTGCCTATAAGATATATTTAGTAGCCTGCATAAAATACCCATAAATTACTATGAATATAAAAAAACAACTTTTATTTAGTTTGACTCTAGGCATGGCCATTCTGGGAAACCACGCCCTTGCATTTAGCAACTCACCTGACACTAATTACCCACTATCACCAAAGCAAGTAGTGCCTACACTTGCACCTATGCTAAAAAACGTATTACCGAGCGTCGTTAATATTTCCATACAAGGGACTGTGGCAGTCCCTCAACACCCAATGTTCAACGATCCGTTTTTCCGTCGCTTTGCACCACCAATGCCTCAGGAAAGACAAACTCAGGGAATAGGGTCCGGGGTTATTGTTGATGCAAAAAAGGGCTATATCATTACTAACAACCATGTTATTGCCAATGCTGATACTATTTTTGTTACGCTACAGAACAAACAAAAATTAAAAGCGAAATTAATTGGCACCGATGCCGAAACAGATATTGCAGTTTTACAAGTGAAAGCCAAGGGTTTAACCGCTATTCCACTAGGTGATTCTGATAAATTACAGGTGGGCGATTTTGCTGTCGCCATTGGCAATCCTTTTGGACTTAGCCATACCGTGACATCTGGTATGGTCAGTGCATTAGGCCGTACCGATTTAGGTATAGAAAGCTATGAAAACTTTATCCAGACAGATGCGTCAATCAACCCGGGAAATTCAGGCGGTGCTTTAATTGATTTACGTGGACGCTTAATTGGTATTAACTCGGCCATACTTGCCCCTTCCGGGGGAAATGTAGGCATTGGTTTTTCCATTCCTATTAATATGGCAAAAAAAGTCATGGATCAGTTACTGGAACATGGCGAAATAAAACGTGGTTTATTAGGTGTACAAATTCAGGATTTAAGCTCTGACCTTGCCGATGCTATGGATTTAAAAGGCATGCATGGCGCATTAGTCTCTAGAGTTACCCCGAATAGTGCCGCTGAAAAAGCAGGTATTAAGGCGGGTGATGTCATTGTTGCCGTGAATGGTAAAAAAATTACCGGCTCTAGTGCACTACGCACTAACATTGGTTTAAAACGTGTCGGTGAAAAAGTAAAAATTGAATTTTACCGTAACCAGCAACGCAAGACAGTGACCGCTCAAATAGGTGGCATCACACCAGGACACGCAACAGCACCAGACACTGAATTATCACTTTTAAAAGGAGCCACGTTAAAAGAACTGAGCAAGAAACAGGCTTATCAAGGCACGACAAAAGGGTTATTAATTACTGAGGTTAAGCCTAATAGCCCAGCCGACCGGGTTGGCTTAATGGAGGGCGATATTATTTTGGCAGTGAATAAAAGGAAAGTTGCAACGATAGCAGACTTAAATAAAGCAACATCCCTGTCACGCGACCAGCTTTTAATTCATTTGCAACGTGGGCAACATTTCATATATCTTGTGATTAAATAAACAGCCAGATAGAGAAGGAAAGTTCTTTGCAGAACTCCCGCTTTATTAATACACTAGCAAGGTGGGCAAAAAAGCGTTGCCCACCCTACATTGGGTTACACTTATGTTAGAGATACAACAGATTGCAGTTCTTAATGATAACTATATTTACCTTATTCATGATACTGAGTCGGGCGATACAGCGGCTGTCGATCCGGCTGTTGCCGAACCGGTTTTAACTGTACTACAACACAATAACTGGCAACTTAAGTATATTTTCAATACTCATCATCATGCTGATCATGTCGGGGGCAACTTATTCTTAAAAAATCATACCGGCTGTCTAATTGCAGGCTGTGCCGCAGATCAACAACGCATTCCAGGCATTGATATAAAACTATCCGAAGGCGATACGCTGAAACTTGGTGAATATACAATTCACGTGATTAGCTGTGCAGGACATACAACGGGTCATATTGCTTTTTATATTGCCGCCGCAGGTGCACTTTTCTGCGGCGATACGCTTTTTGCTATGGGCTGTGGGCGCTTATTTGAGGGCACTGCCAAACAAATGCAGCAATCCTTAAGAAAGTTTACTGCCCTGCCCCTGACTACGAAAATCTACTGCGCCCATGAATATACTGCTGCCAATGCACAGTTTGCCCGCTTTGTAGAACCTGAGAATCCAGACTTACTGAGTGCTATAGAACGTATTAAACAGTTAAGATCCGATAATCAACCTACCGTACCCACAACATTAGCTCAAGAGCTTGCTACCAACCCTTTTTTACGTACCAATAGCGCTGATATTAAAACAACACTGGCCATGCAAAACTCATCCGAACTTGAGGTTTTTACTGAACTTAGAGAAAGAAAGAACCAGTTTTAATTCTTTTTCCCTTGAATAATCGCTTCAGGGTGGCGCTGTAAATAATCTGCCAATAAGCGTATTGATTTGGCTGAGCGCTTTAATTCATTCAAGGTTATATTTAAGTTTTGCTGTAACTGAGCATCCTCATTAAATACTTCACCCACTTTATCTGCACTTAACTGGAATTGCTTAAGCGTCATATTGGTATTTACCAAAGTTTGCTGTACATCTTCTAGTAATGGCCCTGCTGCATTATCCAGTTTTTGCATACTACTACTGCTATGCTTCAGTGTTTTTTCAGCATAAATAGCCATAGACTCAGAGCGCTGATTAAAACTGCTTAAAATTCCTTGCAACTCATGCAAAGAAGTGGCCAAAGCATGAATAGCCTGTCGTGTATCATCAGACCCAGTAATTTGTTTAATATTTCTGATCATCAGCAGTAATTCTGAAAACACCTCTTGAAAAGGAATATTCTGAATTTCTCTTAGTGCATCAGTGATATTTTTTTGCACCTCTTCACTACTGGATGTAATCGTCGGTAATTCAATAAATTTTTTGTTTAAATGGGTTAATTTAATAGCTGAATCAGGTTGCAATACAGACTCTATATACAGCTTCCCTGTTACTAGACTGGTATATTGCAATTGCATTCGAAGTCCACTGTCAATCAACTGCTCCATAACCGTTTGCTTACGATTAAATTCCTTAAACTGCAATAGCTGCTTACATTTTTCATGCTCAATCTCAATAAAAACCGGGGTCAATATATGCCTCGTTTTTGGATCTAGCTGCACCTGAATATCAGTGACTTTACCAATAGGCACACCTTGCATTTTTACCAGGGCACCGACAGATAAGCCATTCACTGATTCATCAAAGTAAATAACAAACTCTGATTTTTCAGTGAACCATTTACCGCTACCGAATACAGTGATACCTAAAATAGCAATAAGCACAGCCCCCAGTACAAAGATACCAATAACTGTCGGGTTTGCTTGTTTACTCATTTATATCACTTTTAGCTAACATTATTTTATTCCTCGACTTAAAAAACTCTGCACAGTGGGGTTAGGACATTCTTGTAAAAGTTTTTTGGGCGCACCTTGTGCAATCACTGTTTTACTGATCGAGTCGAGAAAAATTGCATCGGTTCCAATAGCAAATAAACTCGGCAAGTCATGAGTGACGACGACAATTGTTGTACCTAAACTATCCTGAATACTCAAGATCAAATCATCTAATAATTTGGCACTTACCGGATCCAGCCCCGCTGAAGGCTCATCAAAAAACAAGATATCTGGATCCAAAGCCAGGGCCCGCGCCAAACCCGCGCGTTTTTTCATGCCACCACTGATTTCAGCGGGGTAATATTCTTCAAACCCTACCAGACCAACCAAAGCCAATTTCAGATAAGCAAGCCCTTTAATTTCATCAGCCGCCAAATTAGTATACTCTTTTAAAGGAAGCTCTATATTTTCCGCCAGGGTTAGAGAGCTCCATAATGCACCACTCTGATACATAACACCATTACTACGCATAATTTTCTTGCGCTGTGCATCAGAAATTTCCCATAAATTAGCATTTTGATAAAAAATCTCACCTGCCGCAGGTTTTTTTAAACCTAATAAGTGCCTTAATAGAGTACTTTTGCCACAACCGTTACCGCCCATGACGATAAAAATATCACCCTTGTGTATACTAAAATTAAGCTGCTGCTGGATAATAAAATCATCATAAGCCATAGTTAAATCTCTGACTTCAATATGCACTTGCGTCATTTTAAAAGCCTATAATCTGGTAAACCACAGTCAATGTAGCATCCGCAACCACAATACTAACGATCCCTGCAACCACTGCTGCCGTTGCAGCATCACCGACAGAAGAAGAACTCCGCCCACACTGCATGCCATTCAGACATCCCGCCAATGCAACCAGTACGCCAAAGACACTACTTTTAATTAATCCCGTTAAAAAATCATTTAGATCCAATGCTGATCTTGTTTGCACTAAATACTCAACAACTGAAATATCCAGTAAGGTCATGCCCACCAGCAATCCCCCAAAAATCCCCATCAGGTCAGCATATAAACATAAGAGGGGTAACATGACAATCAATGCCAGCATACGCGGCAATACCAGAAAATCAATCGGAGAAATACCCAGAGTCTCCAAAGCATCAATTTCTTCATTCACCTGCATAGAGCCAAGTTGCGAAGCAAACGCTGCACCAGTACGCCCCGCCATAATAATTGCTGTCATCATTGCGCCCATTTCTCGCGCCATGCCTAGACCCACTAAATTGGCGACATAAATTTGCGCACCAAAAAGTTTCAACTGCATCGCCCCGACAAAGGCCAGAATCAGACCGACTAACAGACTTATCAAAGTGACAATGGGTAAAGCTTTTGGCCCACATTCCTGCATGATTAACCACAGGTCCTGGAGGCGAAAACAGGCTTTGCCACGCAATAAACGCAGTGAACTAAAATAAACCTCGCCCACAAAAGTCAGCATGATTAATGTTTGTTTATAAAGGGCCTGTGCCTGCTGTCCTAATTGAGCAATGAATGACTTTTGCAGATTTTCTTTTTGACCACTTTCACGCACGGGAAAAGCGGATGCCTGCTTTAATAAGCCCTGTGCAGCATCAGGTAAGCCTGTCATATCCAAGACTATATTCTGAACTTTACAGTAGACCTCTAATTCAAACAGAAACAATACAAAGCGACTATCCCAGTCACCTAAATGCTCACCTTTTAAATGCAATTGTGTACATTGCTGCTGCTGCAATTGCTGCTTAACTTCAGCAAAAACAGGCACGACATTGCCCATCACCCAGTCACCCTGGATACGTGCTTCACTTATTTTTCCTTCAGTTAATGAAAGTTCAAAGGTACTTTTATTCAATGAAAAACCTGCTTTTAACAAGAGACTGAGGATATATAAACAATAATTGGCTTATACAGTCAATAACAAAGATGAGTTATTTTATCCTTGCAGGGAAAATTCTGGCAATTTACAAAAACCACCCAGGCTAATTATATTGTATAATCTACAGCACTTTTAACACCTCACTCTGAATAAGCTTTATGGATTTTTTATTAACAAACACCCCGCTAGAAACATTAGAAACCGAATGTCTTATCGTTGCCGTTTTTGAGAATAAACAACTTAGCCCTGCGGCACAAGCACTGGACTCTCTGACCGATGGTTTAATCACCGAAATACTAAACCGTGGTGATATTAAGGGCAAAGTGACAGATGCCTTGTTAATAAATTATTTACCTTATGCGCCTATTAAGCGTGTTTTATTAGTGGGCCTGGGCGATGCTGATAAATTAAGCACTAAAAAATTTCGTAAAGCAGTCGCAAGTGCTGCTAATAGCTTAAAAGCGACACAAATTAATAGTGCAGTCTGTTGCTTAGCGGAAAATAAGGCAAGCGGGCAAAATATTACCTGGAATGCACGCCAGATTGTTGAAGCATTTGATGCACCTTTTTATCAATTTAATGATTGTAAAAGTCAGGCGGCTGACAAACCAGCTTTAACTGAATTAAGTTTACATAGCGTAGCGGAAAGTGACGCTATTCAAACAGGCTTGAATCAAGGACTAGCAATCGCACAAGGTGTCAGTCTCGCCAAACATGTTTCTGACCTACCGGGTAACATCTGCACTCCGACATACCTTGCCGAACAAGCTGTCAAAATAGCAGAAAAACATACCCGCTTAACAGCTGAAATTTTAGAAGAAGCCGATATGCAAAAACTCGGTATGGGCTCTTTTCTTTCGGTCAGTCGTGGTAGTCGCCAGCCTGCCAAGTTAATTACCCTGGAATATAATGGAGCGGATGCAAACACGAAACCCATTGTATTTGTCGGTAAAGGTTTAACCTTTGATGCCGGGGGTATTTCATTGAAGCCAGGTGCGGGCATGGATGAAATGAAATACGATATGTGCGGTAGTGCAGCAGTACTCGGTACTTTGCAGGCAGCCGCTGAACTGCAGTTACCCTTAAATATAGTCGGTATCATCCCCTCTTCTGAAAATATGCCGGATGGTGATGCGAATAAACCAGGTGATATTGTCACCAGCATGGCAGGACTGACCATTGAAATATTAAATACCGATGCCGAAGGGCGTTTGATTCTCTGTGATGCTTTAACCTACGCCAAAAAATACAACCCCGACGTGGTGATTGATTTAGCCACTTTAACCGGTGCCTGTCTAGTCGCTTTAGGACGTGTGCCCAGTGGTTTATTAGGCAATGATGACACTCTATGCAATGATTTACAAAGTGCCAGCGAAACGGCATTAGATAGCGTTTGGCGCTTGCCTTTATGGGATGAATATCAGGATCAGTTAAAATCAAATTTTGCCGATATTGCCAATATTGGCGGGCGTGATGCGGGAACGATTACCGCTGCCTGTTTCCTATCGCGTTTTACCGGCGATTATCAGTGGGCGCATTTGGATATTGCGGGTACTGCATGGAAAAGTGGTGAGGCTAAAGGGGCAACGGGCCGTCCCGTCCCCTTATTAGTGCAATATTTATTAAACCGCGCCAATGCTACCTAAGATTAATTTCAACTCGTTCCCACGCTCTGCGTGGGAATGCATAGACCGACGCTCTGCGTCGTGTTTACTTGACTACAACTATGCAGCTGCCTAAAGTTAATTTTTATGTTTTATCCTCTCAGTCTGAGCAGGGGCGGCAGGCATTTGCCTGTAAATTAGCTGAGAAAGCTTTTCGCCTTGGCTTAAAAACCTATATATTAACCAATTCTTTACACCAGGCGCAGCAAATGGATAAATTACTCTGGACATTTCGCCCTAATAGCTTCATCCCCCATGCGATTTTTCAGGATAGCTTACCCGATACAGCGAATACCGTTATAATTGGCACACAACAGCCCCCTGCTCCGTGGCAGCATACGCTGATTAATTTATCGACAGATTGTCCTGTACAAGTAGAACAGTTAAAGCAGATTTTTGAGTTGCTTGATAATGATGAAACTCAAAAACAGGCGGGGCGATTGCGCTATCGGCATTATCAAACATTAGGTATTACACCCAATACACATAAAATGTAATAATTTAGTCATGGCTAAATTTTAGGAACAAGGAAAAATGCACCTTTCAACAATAGAAATCATCAATCTCTGGGATAAAAAAGAAATAAC
>WTCN01000140.1 GCA_013138555.1 Methyloprofundus sp.
ATGATCGAGCATTATTTAAGTCTGTTCATTAAATCGGTTTTTATCGAGAACCTGGCCTTGTCTTTTTTTCTCGGCATGTGTACGTTTCTGGCAATCTCCAAACGCATGAGTACAGCGGTTGGTCTGGGTATTGCGGTGATTGTGGTGCAATCAATTACCGTGCCGATTAATAATCTGGTCTATCAGTATCTGCTGAAACAAAATGCACTGGCCTGGGCCGGTCTATCTGGCATAGATATGAGTTTTCTCGGTTTGCTGACTTATATCGGCGTAATTGCTGCAACGGTTCAGATTCTGGAAATGGTACTGGATAAATATGTGCCCTGGTTGTATAACGCACTGGGGATTTTTTTACCGTTAATTACAGTGAATTGTGCCATTCTGGGGGGCAGCCTGTTTATGGTCGAACGTAATTACCGGTTTATGGAAAGTGTGGTTTTCGGTTTTGGTTCCGGCATCGGCTGGGCTTTAGCTATTATTGGCCTGGCCGGCATACGTGAACGTATGAAATACAGCCATGTTCCCGAAGGTTTGAGGGGGCTGGGTATTACTTTTATTACTGCGGGACTCATGGCGATGGCGTTTATGATCTTTTCTGGTATTGAGTTGTGATCGTGATGATTTCAAGTTTCAACGAGGTGATTAATGACTGATATCAACCTAATCATCCTGGGTATGTGTTTGTTTACTGTTATCGTTGTCATACTGGTATTGATCATCCAGTTTGCGCAGAGCAGGCTGGTGGCCAGCGGCAAGGTTAATCTGTGTATTAATGGCGAGTCGGAAAATAAGCTGCAGCTTGCCGTGGGCAGTAAATTACTCTATGCATTAGCCGAGCAAAAAATTTATCTGCCTTCCGCTTGTGGAGGCAGCGGAACCTGTGGACAATGCCGGGTTATTGTCAACAGCGGCGGTGGTGACATATTGGATACCGAGCGGGCTAAATTATCAGCTAAACAGGTACACGAGCACTATCGCTTATCTTGTCAGCTCGCCGTTAAGCGCGACATGTCTATTGAACTACCTGTCGAATTATTGACCGTCAAGAAATGGGAGTGTACGGTTCGTTCCAATCGAAATGTGGCGACCTTTATTAAAGAGCTGGTGCTGGATTTACCCTTAGGAGAAAATGTGGATTTTCGGGCCGGAGGCTATATTCTTATTGAAGTGCCGCCACATACATTAAAGTATACAGAATTCGATATTGAAGAGCAGTTCCGCGCGGCCTGGGATCAGTTTAAACTCTGGCAATATCAGTCAACGGTTGATGAATTCACCGAGCGTGCCTATTCGATGGCAAATTTTCCACAAGAACAAGGGATTATAATGCTGAACGTAAGGATTTCTTCGCCACCTCCTCGTCACGCCGATGTCCCTCCCGGTAAAGTTTCTTCCTATATCTTTAACTTGAAGCCTGGGGATAAAGTGACGATATCCGGTCCTTTCGGTGAGTTCTTTGCCAAACAAACAGATAATGAAATGATCTTTGTCGGTGGCGGTTCGGGTATGGCCCCTATGCGCTCACATATATTCGATCAATTAAAGCGTCTACAAAGCAAACGTAAAATATCTTTCTGGTACGGTGCCAGGAGTCTGGGAGAGGTATTTTATAATCAGGATTTTAATCAACTGGCTCAGGATTATGAAAACTTTGCATGGACTATCGGGCTTTCAGATCCACAGCCAGAGGATAACTGGCATGGGGCGACCGGTTTTATTCACCAGATTCTGTATGACAAGTATTTAAAGAACCACCCGACACCCGAAGATTGCGAATATTATCTTTGCGGTCCACCGATGATGATTTCGGCAGTAGAGAAAATGCTCTATGACCTGGGCGTTGATGCAAAAAATATACTGTTTGATAAATTTTGAGGATAAACGAATTCAGGTACTGAAAATTATAAAGACATTAAGCTTAAAAGGCTTATAATCAAATACAGCAATGTCTGGCTTTCGAGGGAAGCTTATGAATTGGCGTCATTTTTTAAAGCGATCCATATTAATAGCGACTTTTATCGGTGTCGTTATAGGTTTTGCTATAGCCTTATCTTTAGAAAAAGTCGACCAACTGACATCCACCGATGCATTCTGTAGCAATAGCTGTCATATGATGACTGACTATATCGCCTACGAACCTGTTTATGTAAATTCTCTACACCGCACTACCTATACCGGCATTCAAGCGGGTTGTGCTGATTGCCATATTCCTGAAGGATTACTTGCTGCTACCTGGACTCATGCAATTTCCGGAATGAAAGACAGCTGGTCATTACTGGTTAATGATTTCTCGACTAGAGAAAAGTGGAATAAGCAGCGTGCGCAAATGGCTTATCAGGTGCGTGACCAGATGCTGGCTAACAACAGTGAAACTTGCCGCTCCTGCCATCAACAAGATGCACTCAATCCCAGACGTGAACGTGGCATCAGACACCATGAATTAGCACAGCGAAACAACGTGACCTGCATTGCCTGCCATTACAATCTAGTCCATGAACAGGTTGCACCACGGCCAGAATTTTTATCTATAGCTGGTGCATGGCCACCAGCCACTGAGTAGAGGGGAATATTATGCCAGTCAGCAGACGGGAATTTCTCAAAATCAGCGCAGCTCTGCTTGCTGCCGCTAAATTAGCAACACCTTTGAATGTAATAGCGGCTGTTGCCAGTCAGGCAAAACAGGCAAGCATTGTAGAATCAAGCATTCGTTATGTAAAATCTACTTGTGCTCATTGTGTTAATTTCTGCGGTATTAACATCAAGATGGAAAACGATGTTATTCGGGCTATTTATCCTGATCCGGAAAGGGCTCCTTTTTATAATGTTGGTATTTGCCCGAAAGGGGTAGCTGGCGTTTTTAACACCTATAATCCATACAGGATAAAAAAGCCGTTAAAACGGACAAACCCTAAAAAAGGACTGGATCAGGATCCGGGCTGGGTTGAAATTTCCTGGGAAGAAGCCTTTGATACGATTATCGGCAAATTGCAAGCCATACGCGATGATGATCCGCGCAAACTGATCTGGCAACACGGTCATGGCAAATATTTAATCGGTGATAAGTTTCCGAAAGCTTTTGCCAAAGCTTTCGGTACGCCTAATCTGGTGCATCGTACCACTACTTGTGAGGCCGCTAGGCATGTGGCAGATGAACTTACCTGGGGGTATCACGGTTTTCTCCCTGATATTGAGCATTGTAATTTTTTACTTAATTTTGGCGGCAATTACTTTGAAGCTGAACAGTTTGCCCGTTGGCTGGATCATGCTACAACAGATGCTAAAGAACGAGGTATGAAAATCGTCGTTATCGACCCCCGGCTTTCCACTACCGCATCTAAGGCTGACGAATGGATACCAATACGTCCGGGTAAGGATGTGGTGTTGATCCTGGGCTTGGCGCGGCTTCTAATTCAGCAGAACACTATTGATGAAGAATTTTTACTGAGTACCACTAACGCTACCGCTTTAGTTGCCGATGATGCAACGCTATTGAAAGATAGGGAAGGGCGTGTACTCGTATGGGATGAAGTGAGTAAATCTGCCAAACCTTTTATTGATGGGGTGAAACCGGCACTGCGTGGAAGCTATCTGGTTGATGGAAAAACTTATGTCACCGCGTTTCAGGATTTTTCTGACAGTATTGCATCAATAACACCCGCTTATGTCGCCGAAGTCGCGGGTATACCTGAAAAGAAAGTACGCTGGCTGGCAGAAGAACTGGCGAGACAGGCAAAAATTGGTGCCACAGTAATTATGGATGGTCATAAATTACGTTATCGCCCGGTTGCCATCCATACTTTCAGGGGCTTAAGTGCTAAAGAATTTGGTGTGCAAAACTGGCGGGCCGGGCTTATTTTACAGATGTTAATCGGCAATATTGATGCGCTAGGGGGGATTAATCTGCATGATGTTTATAAAAAGCCGCAATATTTTGAGCCCTCCAAAGCCGAATACCCTCCACGCAGTGTCGATTTACGGGAAAGCGTGTTTTTCCCTCATGCCACTCATCATGTCGCTCAACAAGTTGCTCTAACAGTACTAAACCCGCAGCGCTATGGTCTGGAATATACGCCGGAAATGCAGATTTTTTATGCCACTAACCGGCCCTTTTCTACCTCGGATACGCAGAAGCAATTTGAATCGCTAAAGAAGACCTATAATGTTGTTATCGAGTTGGTGATGTCAGAAACGGCACAAATGGCTGATATTGTGTTACCGGATTTGAGCTATCTGGAATCCTGGCATTTATCCCCAACTCGTTATACCCCGCACACCAAACATACAGCCATTCGTCAGCCAGTGACTAATGCCTATAACATTCCCCACGATGCGTATTCTATATTATGGCAACTGGCTAAAGGGCTGGGGATTCTGGATGAGTATATCAACAATATTAATAAGCAATGGAAGCTTAAAAAACATCCTCTAAAGACGGGGCGGGATTATACTGCTGAACAGTTTGTAGAACAGATATGGATGGAAAAAAGCAAAGGAAAAGATTTTGCCTATGCAAAAGAGCATGGATTTATAGGGCAGCATTTAACGGTGGAAAAAACCTATTTATCCGGAGTGGAGAAAAAATTCAAGGGTCCGGGAAAGCTGAAAATGAATTTTTATGCTGAACAATTAGTCCACACCTTGAGCAATGTTAAACAGCAGAAAAAACAACATAGGCTGGACATGATTGATCTCGATCGCTATCAATTAGCCCTGTCTCCTTTGCCTAAAAAAGAACATGGTTTTCCAACACCACACCGTGAAGCCAAAGGCTTTCCTTTTTATTTGATTACCTATAAACGCATGTACCGGAATCAATCCGGTAATACTGCTTTAAACCCGATCTTGAATGCGCTGGGGCCAGATGTTCAAGAGAATTTTGTGTTGATTAACCGAAAATCAGCAGATGAACTTAATATTAAAACGGGTGAACAAGTTATTGTTGAAACACGTGTAGGAAAAGTGCAGGGTAAAGCGAAAGTCGTTGAAGGAATACGCCCGGATACGCTGGCGGTATCCTATCATTACGGCCAGCAAAGTCTGGGTTTTCCTGAGGATGCACGGCAAGGCATCTGGATTAATTCGGTGCTGGAAAATTATTCCGATGTCGTTTCCGGCATGGAGAGCTTTAACGATTCTAAATGTAAACTGATTAAAGTTTGAGGGGGCATTATGACTAAGTTAGTACGTGTAATTGATATGGAGCGTTGCATGGGCTGTCGTTCATGTATCGCTGCATGTCATATGGAAAATCACTATACGCCGGGTTCACCCTGGAATGAAATGGTCGAATATGAGAACGGGACTTACCCCGATGTACGCAGTATATTCGGTACTATGGCTTGTATGCATTGTGAAGATGCACCTTGCCAGAAAATATGTGATGAAATTGATGTGCATGCGATCAGTAAAAATGAATATGGCGTGGTGCTGGTCGATTATGAAAAATGCACGGGCTGCGGTTATTGTGCGCCGGTTTGCCCTTATGGTGTACCGCAAATTAATAAGCAGCAGCCCCAACCACTGTATCCTGGCAAAGAAACACCGTATGAAGAAATCCCTTTAGCGCAAAGACACCCATTGCATCAAAAGAAAGCCAATGTGATGGAAAAATGTACTTTCTGCTGGCATAAACTGGAAAAAGCGATAGCAGCGGGAGAGCCAGAATTAATAGGTAAAAAACCGGAGTACACACCGAGTTGCGATCTGGTCTGTCCGGTTAATGCGCGTTTATTTGGTGATATTGATCAGGAAGATAGCAAAGTTAGGGAATATATTGGCAAAAAGAAAGCGGCTCAGTTAAAAAAAGAGTTTGGTACCAGCCCTCAGGTTTACTATGTGGTTCGTGGTGGAGACTTCTAATGCAACGATCAGGATTCATATTATTGGCTTGCATGTTAACGAGCGTGTTTGCAGATCCGCAAAAGTCGCTAGAAATTAGATCGACCGAAGAGCTAAAAACAATGAATCTAGCGCGAATTGCCGAACAGATTCGCAACGGCGAAATTGATGTAGGCAAAGAGTATTCGACTAATTTCAAAACGGGACGCTTCCATATCATTCATGCTGATAAGTTACTGATAGACTGTAATAACTGTCACTATGGCAGTGAATATAAAGCAGATTATCAACTGATGAGTAAGCATAAGCCAATGCCGGATAAAATACCAGGTCGACTACAGCGTAGTGTGTGTTTAGGTTGTCACGGTGAAGGCGGTATAGCCACTCACTTATATGGCAGAAGCGCAACATGGTAAATAAAGAAATGTTGCCGGCAGATGAGCGTAGTCATATTTATTGGTTTCTCAGTGATTGCTTTTTACAAATGCCAACCGCCACATCGTCATCGGATATAGCGCAGGCGTTGCAAATACCCGCTGATGGGCTTGACGAATTGGAACTACAGAAAGAGTTTACCCGGCTGTTTCGTGGTATTCAGGAGGGCTATGGTCCACCGTCACCTTATGAGTCCTTATATCGTTGCTCAGAATTTCCTACCGACATTGTTGAAGCTGTTCTCAGTTATTTTCAAGCGGCTGGTTTTGATGCGGCTGAAATATGCGTAGAGCCAGCAGACTTTTTGGCATCAGAACTTAAGTTAATGGGGCTTTTAGCCTTTAAGGAGCACCAATGTATTCAGAAGGGGAATAGCGAACAGGGGCGTTTATATACAGATCTGCAACACCAGTTCTTGCATAATCATTTAATGATCTGGGTGCCAGAGTATTGTCAGATATTGATCGGGGCAAGCCGGGTGGAATATTACCGGTATTTGGCTCGTTATCTTAGTGCTTTTTTAATAGATATGGAGAAAAGTGCTTGATGAATAATACAGAGACTGTTCAATTAGTTTTTTCGCAGAGAATAGGGGGCTCCTGAAACGAGGTTAAAAATTTATTTGAAATATAACCCATTTGGGTCATATTTTTTTTGTGTTGATGGTGTATATTGGCCATGAAGTTAGGGTTTCTTTAAAGAAGAAGGAATCAATTTAATTGATTGTGAATCATGACGTTGAAAGCAAATCCTACCACAATATCAAGAATGAAGGAGAATTCCATGAAGAAGATAATCCTGATCGGCGTATTGCCGATACTACTTTTCGCAGGCCCGTTTAGTGCTGCGCAAGAAGGTGACCCTAGTGTGCTGGCTAAAATGCAGCAAATAAACGCCGAGCTGGCAGCTCAGGGTTTAAACATCGCTGTTGAAGAAATTAGATTTTTTACGATTGGTGGCGGTCGGCCATCGAATCGTATTCATCAGCAATTATTTCGCTGGGTTCCTGACGATCCCAGAAGGTTGGCGCAAGGCGACGACATCACTTACCTAGTGGATCAAAGCGACGGAGCGACTGCCAGCGGATTATCCAACGCAGATACCGAAGCTGCGATAGACAGCGCCCTTGATACATGGGGTGCCGAAAAATGCCTGAAGAAAGTTGATATCGTCAAGAGACCGGACTCTGGAGACGATCCAGACATATTTGATTCGTTTTTCGGATTTGGCGAGTTTGGAAACCCGTTTCTGGCTGACATCGTCAATGCGGGCTGGTTGCCGCGAGAGTACTTTGAAGCCGTCGGCGGCCCTGGCGGTGGTAGCGGCATACTGGCATTTTCGGTGACATTCATCTTTATGAATTCGGACGGTCCTACCGATATCAACGGTGACAATTACAACGATACTGCATTAAACGAGGTTTATTATAACGATACCTTCGGCGATCCAGACGATGACCGGGTAGGCAATCCTTGGGGTATCGATACCATGCTTCCAGGTGTCGACGTTGAAACTGTTGCACTGCATGAGAATGGCCACTCACTGGAACTGGGCCATTTCGGGCCACCGCCAGCGGCTGTTATGAATCCAATCTATGCGGGAATAAACCAGGAGCCGGATGCTATCGATCATGCGGGTATGTGTGCGGTTTGGGGGTCATGGCCAAAACCCTGAAGTAAGCCATTAGCATATGGAAAAGGGTAGTGCCCGCTTTCCTTCATTATTGCTGGTCAAAAGATCATCGATAGTAAGTAGAAAAAAAGTTATGAAATGATTGTTTTATTATAGCTCTGGAATGTTCACGAAATAATATGAGAAAAGCAGGATGGACACGCTGTCGCTTTGCCCATCCTGCAGGTTTGTAAATGACTCAGTATGTTATGCACATTCCTTAATAACCCTGACTAAACTCCTGACCAAGAGTATGACGTAGCCACCAATCACGTGGAGATACAGCGATACCTTGTTTGTCCATAATGGATATAGAAGGACAGCTACCCGCTTCGCCATAGATATTAATCCGGTCTCCATCAAAACTATCAAATGTCATTTCAACCTCATCGCCATAAGCCGGGCATTGTTCCAAAAGAATACCGACGGCAACACGTTCTCCCATACGTAATGAGTCATAATAGTCTGAATAATAATGAACGCCAGCCATATTGCGAGCGATTGATATATTGGCCGTCAGTTTATCTAGCTCACCCTGAATAGTTAAAGGAGTACCGATGATATTTTGCAACTTACTACCATCATTATTGGGGACAAAATAGTCTTTATCACCTAATTTTAGCGTCCGTAAAATACCGCTATCGCAGTCTTCGTACATTTCAAAGAAAGCTTTCAGCATCGTTACGCAGCCCCCTGCTACTGTCGCATGGCCAGCACCGTAAGCTGGGTGCATTGGGGAACCTTCGGGAAACGCCATGGGTAACAATAGATTACAATTTCCAGTGGCCGGTGACGAAGCACAACCACTAACAGACTTAACTCGGCGGATAGTTGTCATATCCGTATTATTTTGTTCTGCATTATGTTGAATAATAGCCTCTCGTAATTCTACAGGTATTTCATTAAACATCTTTTCAAATGCAGCACTGGCACAGCCAAGCTCATCTTTTAAACCTGCACAAACAAGGGTTAATCGACCTCCCATTGCTTCTGGTCGTCCACGGCGGTGGTAATTAAATTTTTGTCGACGTACAGCTTTCAGACAGCGGGTAGCCACTTCGGTTACCAGAGTGAGTATATGGGGACCACCAAATGTTGCGAACGCAGTACGCCTGCCGGAAAGACTTTGCTCAGGAAAGCCTCGAGAGGTTGGCGTATCTATATCAAGTAGAATAAGGCAGGCATTTAGATAGGCTTGATACAGTGCATCAAAATGAACATATGTTGCAAGATCCCGTGGTGTCGTGATAAATCGCCTTTTTGCTTCAAATTGATTGGCATTTTTTATATTTGCTCCGTTTTGCACATCAAGCCAGGAAGTCCAATCTGTCATGTAATCAAGGCAGTTCTTATGCGTGAGAATACGTTGATCAATGATTTGTGCGCCATAAGTAATAAAGCCATCCTCTGCATCAAAGTTAGCCTGAAGTCCTGGAAAACCTGGTGTTCCACCGGTTCCACCGTCCAGGCTATTAACCCCTGCCAACAAAAACTGGGAAATATAAGGACCCGTTTGAGCCCCGGTAGTAGAGCCCCGAAATACATTGTCCAGTGTAAGCCCGCCTGTCAAAGTCCCTGTCCGTGCCAGGCGTCTGTTGCGTTCAAATGCATTTAAGCCGGACTGATCGACTTGTAAAGGAGTTGAAGAGGAGACATTATTTCCATCATAAAATGGCATACCTGCGAGAAGACTAACAATCTCTGTGCTTGTTAGCTGTGATGTTCCACCTTCTGCGCATAATTTACTGTTACCACCACTGGCTATTTCTGTGAATGGCACATCACGTAAGGTTGCTAGTGCATAGACTTCTGCCATCTCTGCTGCAAGTTCACTTGATCCAACCCGAGGTGCAGGGGCCATCGCAAGTGCACCTGGATCAGGTCCTTCGAGTTCATAGGCAAGCCCAGCGCGTGGGCTTTCCCACCCTCGCCATTCTGGTGTTGTATTGTTTATAGTACTGGTAAATACTTTATTCTGGTCTTTGGCAGACTGGACATGAGTATCGAATAAGGTTCGATCTGGAGAATTTATCGCTTCAACGAATAATTGGTAATCTTCAGGTTTTTCAAGCAATCCATTTTCGTCGTGAGCAAGGCCTTTGGTAAAGTTGGCCGGGTATTTTGGCCCATGATCACTCTCTTCTCCATTGGCCTGAGTTAGAGCCTGAGGTTGAAGCATCGATATCTCGGTTGCTAAATCACGTTGCTGTTTAGCTAACGCAGCACGTTCGCACCCGGTTGAGTGTGGTTTAGAAAATTTAAGTTTCCTAGTATTCATTGTATTTCCTCATAAAGTTATGTTTAGAAAGACTTTTATAATATAGCGGGATCTAAATTTAATACCTGTGTAATATTCATCATAAGGTTTAAACATCGCCTTGACGTTCACATTCAATAATACCTGTGAAATTTAAGAGAAACCTTAGGGTTCAGGGTTTATTAATACCCGAAACTAGCTTTAACACTTTTAATATTGAAGTGATTATCTAGTAGGAGCGGCTTTAGCCGCGAAATAAAATAGTGTTATTACTACACTAACCATTAAACTTGTAAACGCTATTAGGATTGATTAAGTCCATAATACACGGCCTAACCGTATTGTCAGGATACTTCACCTGAAAACAAAGCACATGACCCATATGGGTTAAAATTCAAATTATTTTTTATCTAGCTGAAAAATATATCGCACTAGGCAATGCCTGCTTATGGTCGGTAATTGACCATATAAGGACTATACTCCGTCCATATTGAAACACGTACTTTTCAATTCTTATATTTTGGTTGCCTGAATTGATCCTAAAATTCTTAAAAATAGAGATGTTAAGGTCAAAGTTTAGGCTCAAAAGGAGTCAGAAAA